>CAZKUO010000001.1:0-106356 GCA_964555975.1 uncultured Ruminococcus sp.
TACGTCGCGTTTTGCGACAAAACCTCTTCTTGGCACTTTACTTCCCTCCTTCATAGTTATGAATTCATTGGTACTCGAAGTTTTTTCCCCGTGGCACCGAGCAGAGGCGTTAATATATAATATATTTTAAACGCCGCTGCGGGATTTGCAGCAGAGATAATTACGATTTAATTACTTCGCACCTGCTTTCGGACGCTTTGCACCGTACTTTGAACGGCTCTGCATCCTCTTGGCTACGCCCTGTGTATCAAGGGTTCCGCGCACGATATGATAACGCACACCGGGCAGGTCCTTAACACGTCCGCCTCTGATAAGCACAACGCTGTGCTCCTGAAGATTATGTCCTATTCCGGGAATATAGGCTGAAACCTCAATTCCGTTGGAAAGACGTACTCTCGCGATTTTACGGAGCGCCGAGTTCGGCTTTTTGGGCGTGGAAGTTTTTACGGCTGTACAAACACCGCGCTTTTGAGGAGAATCGTTATCGGTCTGACTGCGCTTCATGGAATTATATCCCTTTAAAAGAGCAGGGGCCTTAGCCTTCTTCTCAACAGTTTCACGACCGTTGCGAACCAATTGGTTAAACGTTGGCACTGTTACACCTCCCAAATAAAAATTTGCATAACAACAGTACATACTGCCGCACACTATCGTATGATAACACAAAGTGCGCATTTTGTCAAGAATTTGATTTTTCAGGTCTTCGGCACGCGCATAGTAAATTTCCAAAGTGAATTTTGCCGCGAAGCCGTTTTTGAAAATTGATTGCGGTTTACCGTAGCCGTGTCAAGGAATAAAAAAATCCAAGTCCCGCGACTTGGATTTTTTGGTGGAGACGAAGAGGATCGAACTCTCGACCTTACGGATGCGAACCGTACGCTCTCCCAGCTGAGCTACGCCCCCGAATTTGATGTGCGATTAAACCGACGCACCAAATTACTGTACTATTTTACTCGTTCCAGTACTTTTTGTCAAGTGTTCTGAAAGAAATTGCCGAAAAAATATGCTCTCTTTTAATTTTTTCGCTTCCGTCAAGGTCGGCCACGGTGCGTGCGATTTTCAAAATGCGGTCATATGCACGTGCCGACATACCGAGCCTGTCAAACGCAAGCTGTAAATATCCTGAGGCGGCCTCGTCAGTTTCACAGTATTTCTTAAGCAAAGCGGGTGTAAGCCGTGCATTACAGGAAACGCCCGTGCCGCGGTAGCGCTCTATTTGAATTTTACGGGCTCTGTTTACTCGCTCTCTTATCTCGGCGGAGCTTTCCTCCTTTGCGGCGGAATTGAGCTCATCGTAATTCACGGGAGGAACCTCAACATGAATATCGATACGGTCAAGCATAGGCCCGGAAATTCTGTTAAGATAGGTTCTGACGGTTTTGGGTGAGCAAATGCACTGCCTTGCGGGGTGACCGAAATACCCGCAGGGGCAGGGATTCATAGCCGCAACCAGCATAATCGAGCTTGGGTAGGTGAGTGTGCCCGCAACGCGGGAAATGGTAACGCGCCCGTCCTCAAGCGGCTGGCGCAGGGCCTCGGTCACATCACGGCGAAATTCGGGCAGTTCATCCAAAAAGAGAACACCGTTATGTGCAAGCGAAATTTCACCCGGCTTCGGCACCGAGCCGCCGCCTGTGATTCCCGCGGGGGAAACCGTGTGGTGCGGCGAACGGAAGGGTCGTGTGCGCACGAACGGGTTGCTTTTATCAAGAATACCGGCTATTGAATGAATTTTTGTGGTTTCCACGGATTCTTCAAAGGTCATTTCGGGCAAAATTGTGGGCAGGCGCTTTGCAAGCATACTTTTACCTGCACCCGGAGGGCCGATAAGCAGAATGTTGTGACCGCCCGCTGCCGCTACCTCAAGCGCTTTTTTGGCCGCAAGCTGACCCCTTACCTCGCTGAAATCGAGTGTATCAACCGAGGAATTTTCCGTGATTTCGGTATGGGGGCAGGGGCTTAATTCCGCCTCACCGCCGAGGTGGGCTATAAGCTGCTTTACATTGTTTACGGCGTATACGTTTATACCCTCGATTATTGCGGCTTCCGCGGCATTTTCTTCCGGAACGAAAATATTTTTGATTCCGTTGTTAAGTGCGGTTATGGTAATGGCAAGCACGCCGCCTACGGCACGCAGTCTGCCGTCAAGCGAGACCTCGCCTATAAAAACACTGTCATTAAGGCTTGCGTGCAGCTGACCCGAGGCCTTTAATATGGCAAGAAGCACGGGTAAATCGTAAACCGAGCCTTCTTTTTTCAAATCCGCCGGTGCCAGGTTTACGGTTATTCTGCTCACGGGGAATTTAAAGCCGCAATTCTTAACCGCGGCACGAACCCTGTCGCGTGATTCCTTAACGGCGGCATCGGGCAGGCCGACTATATCAAAGGCGGGAAGCCCCGAAGAAACATCGGCCTCCACCTCTATCATATATGATTCTATTCCGAAAAGGCCAACGCTTTTAAGCTCGGAAAACAAGCTGCCTCACCGCCCTTCATTCAGTTATGAATTTTTGCCTGTTTTAAGCCTCGGTAACGGCTGTGAGGCTGCTGTAAACCTCATCAAACTGATTTTTACTGTTTAAAACGGCCTCGGTATTGCTGCCGATTTCCTCTCTTGCTGCTGTGAGGGAGGAGGTGAGCTCATCAACCTCGGCGGCAAATTCATCGGCGGTTTTCACAATGCGCTCCTTAAGCTCATCAAGCGCGGAATGAGCATTTGTAATGGCGGAAAGATTTTTTTCAACCTGCCGCTCAACAAGCTCGGCATTTCTTTCCGAGCTTTCCATAACCGCTCTTGCATTTGCCTGTGCAACAAGATAGAGCCGCCCTATATTTTCTGAAAGGCGATCTATTTCCTCATATTTTTCGTTAAATTCCTTAAGCTGTGCGGCAATGCCGTTTTTTTCGGCCTCAAGCGCTTTGTATTTATCTCCCGCAAGCTGTAGCTCATCGGAAAGCCGTGTTATTTGCTCCGAAAGAGCCTTTTCACGCTCGGCAAAGCTTTTTTGTGATTTTTCAATATAGCTTATAACATCCTCGCAATTAAAGCCCAAAAAGCTTTTTCTGAATCCCGCAGACATTAAAATTCCTCCCGAACATTCGGTTTTTTTATAAAACATAGATTTTACGGTTTTGTTAAAAATCATTATAGCAATTATTCTGCCGAATTACAAGCTTTTATTACAGAAGACTGCAAAATCAGACAAAATAATAGTACATATCCCACGCGGGCAGACCTGAAAAATGCCGCATATAAAGCCTGTAATCATCCCTGATATCAAACATTGCGCGCGGTATTTTTATAAGGTCCTCGGCACGGTGGTAGCAGGCAATTTGCAGCTTCGGTCGATTTGCGGAAACAGTGGCGGCCGCGCCGCGAATTACCGAGGCCTCGGCCCCTTCAACATCTGCCTTAATAAAGGTGAAGACTTTATTAAGCGAATCCACCGTTGCGGTTTTAACCGAAATTCCGTGACCGAGGCTTCCGCCTCGACCGTTGTGTACGGAAAACTCGGCAACACCGCATTTATCGGCGGCGCAGGCGTTTATAAGCCTTATGTCTTTCAGGTCGGCGGTATTGGCCCTTAGCCGTTCAAAGCTTTTCGGATTCGGCTCAAGGGCGGTAATCTCGAAATAATCGGGTACTGCTTTTGCGAATTTAAGCACTGTATCGCCGTTGTAGGCCCCCAAGTCAAGGTAGCTTTCACCCTTTTTAAATATTAAAAAGCTGCTTTCGGGCTCGTCTGCTTCAACCTCGGCACGGTACAGATACTCGGGATTGCCGCTGAGCTTAAAACGAATTACGTTTTCAAAGGTTCGGCGTGAGATTTCATCGGCAAGGCGGTTGTAAACCCATAAAAGCTCCTTGCGGTTATCGGCGGCATAGCTTGAATTAAAAAGCTCATTGCCGCACACCGGCACATCCGGCACCAAAAGCTCCTGCTCTGCTGCTATGCGGCGTATATTTTCAAGCACCTCGGGTCTTGCCGTTCCGAAGCAGAGCAAAACCGTCATACTGCCGTATTTTTGCTTAAGCTCAGAATAAGAGGTAAGCTTAAGACCGTGAAAATACTTATCCCGCACAAACCCGTCGGTTGCGAAAAGCCCCGCAACCTTAATGCCGAGCCCGTTAAGCACTGCCATTACCTTGTCGGCTCCGTTACCCATGCCGTAAAGGACTATCGGCTTTTCACAGGTTTTCAAATATTCCCAAATATTTTCGTCTTTAAGGCTCATTTCAGCTTTTCTTTTTTTCGTATTGTTACAAGGAACGATATGTAAATTGCGATAAACGTGAGTGTCCATGAAATAGGGTAGGAGATGAAAAGCCCGCTGAAGGTGTGAAACTGCGGCATGGCAAAAACGGTGTAAATCCATACAACACGCATAACGCAAACGCCGAGCACAGTTATTATCATCGGCAGCACCGACGAGCCTATGGCACGCATAGAGCCTGTTGAGGTGTCCATTATTCCGCACAGAAAATAGGGTAGAAGAACAAACTTAAGCCTTTCCATGCCGTAAATTATGGCTTCGGGAGAATCGGGAACATATATACCGAGCAGCTGCTTTCCGAATATGTAAAGAATGTTTCCCACAACAAGGCCTGTAGCCGCAACAGTTAAAAGGCAAATATGGGTTATGCGCCTTACGCGCTTTAAATTGCCCGCACCGTAGTTTTGACCGCAGAAATTAAGCGCGGTTTGGTGAAATGAATTCATTGTAACATAGCAAAAGCCTTCAATACTTTGGGCTGCTGCACTGCCGGACATATAAACCTTGCCGAACGAATTTACAGAGGACTGTATCAGCACATTTGAAATTGAAAACATTGAGCCCTGTAATCCCGCGGGAAGGCCTATTTTTATCATTTTAAGCAAGGCCGATTTATTAATGTGCATTTTTTTAAGCTCAAGTCGGCAGGCATCGCTTCGCTTCATAAGGGCGATAATTATAAGCACGGCCGAAACACCCTGTGAAATTGAGGTTGCAAGTGCAACGCCGGCAACATCCATTTTAAAAACGGCAACAAAGACAATATTCAGCACAACATTAAGTACACCGGCTATTGAAAGAAATATAAGAGGGGAGCGTGTGTCGCCTGCGGCACGCAATATTGCCGAGCCGAAGTTATAAAGCATACTGAAGGTCATACCGCAAAAATATATTTGCATATAAACGGTGGAAAGCCTTAAAATTTTCCCCTCCGGAGTACCCATAAGCGATAAAAAGGTTTCCGAAAAAAACACGCCTATCACGGTTAAAAAAAGGCCCGCAATAACCGCAACGGGTATGGCCGTATGCACAGCGGCCGATATTATTTTGTTGTTTCCCGAGCCTATACCGTGAGCCACCGCAACGCCCGCCCCCACGGAAAGACCTATAAAGAGGTTGATTATAAGGTTGGTAATAGAACCGGTTGCGCCTACTGCCGCAACCGAATCGCTGCCGGCAAACCACCCAAGCACTATTAGATCGGCGGCATTAAACAAAAGCTGCAATATTCCCGTAAGAATTATCGGCAGGGTGTAAAGTATTATGCTTTTAAGTATGGGTCCTTCAAGCATACTTTTTGAATTTGTATTCATTTGTTACTCCTGAGACTGATTTGGATTCCGTTTAAATTTATTCCTTTAGGGCCGCCGCTATAAGGTCAACGCATTTTTCTATGCCGAGGCGACCCGAATCAAGGCAAATATCGTAATTTACGGAATCGCCCCAATCACGGTCGGTGTAATGCTTGTAGTACATTTTGCGCTTTTTATCCTTATCGTTAAGCCGTTGCTCGGGCTTCTTTTCGCTTTCGCCGTAAAGCTTGACTATGCGCTCGGCGCGGCTCTTTATATCCGAGTGGATAAAGGCATGAAAGCAGTCCTCACGGTCTTTTAAAATATAATCCGCACAGCGTCCCACTATTACGCAGGGCTGCTCCGCAAGCTTTAATATAACCTGCCGCTGAACACAATAAATAAAATCCGAAAGCGAAAGTCCGTTAGGCATACACTGAACGCCCTGTGACATCGCAAATGAGAAAAAGCTTTTGGAGTGCGAAAATTCACCCTTTTCTTCAATAAAGGAAGTCTCAAAGCCGGTTTCGTCCGCAACCTGCTTAACAATATCCTTATCATAAAAGGGAATTTCAAGCCTTTCGGCCAAAAGCTTGCCTACGGTTCTGCCGCCGCTTCCGAACTGACGGCTTATGGTTATAATATTTGTTTTCAATTTCATCACCGCTTTTTTTAAAGTAAAGCACCGAGGTATACCCAATGCAATTTTTTGCCATACCTTTAAGACCGATTATACACGCTCGGCAACAAAAAAACAAGATGTTTTTCCTCGGAAAAGCATCCTGTTTAAAAAAATGTTTGGGCGATACAATAAAACCGCAGCGCTTTTACTGCACATCTCCCTTGTATTTGCGCTTTGTGGCCATACCGCCGCGAATATGCCGCTCCTGCTTGTTTTTTTCCAACACCTGCTTAACCTGCCTGTAAAGCTGCGGGTTTTCATAGCTTAATCGCTCGGTTACGTCCTTATGTACCGTAGATTTACTGACTTTAAATACCTTTGCCGCCGCGCGGACGGTGGCACCTGTATCAAGAATGTATTCACCCAATATTTCCGCTCTGTCCTTTGTTGCAGCCCTCATACAATCAACTCCTAATATACTGTTAAATTGTATGAAGTAAATAAACGGTTTATGCCCTACAATATTGCGCAAGTCTGTTTCTGCCTGCATAGTGAACTGCTGTGTATTACATAGGCTTTTTTATATTATGGAAAGAAAAAATCGGCACGGCAAACAGCCGCGCCGAAATTTTATGTTTAGAGGTTTAACGCCGTATCTCCGCAAGGAACAATCGTCCATCCGTAGTTTCTTGAAAGTGCATTAGCAACCGCATCGGCTTCGGGGGGCAACATATTCATCAAGAAAATTGTTATATTCCGCTTTATAATAAATACCTCGCATTATTTTTAAAACAATTTTCTCTTTTTCAAGTCTGCTTAACGAAACATTTGCGGTTTTTTTGTCTGTAATCAAAGCAAAATCAATCGGCACAAAAACAGTACAGATTTTTGTATTTTGAATTTCTTTTCTGATTTCCGATAAAATTGTAGGTTGTTCCATACGGCTTCACCTCGTTGAAAATAATACACACTTTTTTCAACGAATTATCAAGTTCTTTTTATTGTTGATTTTTGTTCCCTACGCATTAAAAGGCTTTGATACAATTGTTTTTCATAAATTCGATAATTTCGCCGGTATCCTTATCCTCATAATAGGTTACAAGCAGCTTCTTGAATTCCGGCACATATTTTTCGGGTATGATGATTATTCCGCCGCCCTGCGAAATAAGAAAGTGGTTTGCAAAAATCACCGAAGCCCGTTTATTGCCGTCGTTAAATATCTGCGTTTTCATACAGTAAAGGCAAAGCGTGATTGCTTTCATAGTGGGTTCTGCATCACTTTTCAATATTTCGGCAATACTTTCCTTCACTTGTGCTTCAATCGGCATAGGTGGAATATAACTTGTGCCGCCTATTGTTACGGGAACACCTCTGATTCGACCGCCGTCTTGAAAAAAACCTTCATTTACAAGCTTTGCAATATGGCAAAGAATTGAATAATCGGACGGATAACATATAACATCCGAATCCAGAATAAACTCCCAAGCGTGCTTTAAGTTGAGAATCTTCTGGACATCGGTAGCGGTCATTCCGTTGACCGTTCCGTTTTCGATAATATCCTCAGTTTGAGGAAAGCTTGTTGCAACACCTTCGAGAATTGCTTGATCGTAAATATTGGACTTCATATTCGCTCTTGCAAAGTCCAAATTTAATTGCACTCTCGGCAGAATTTCCGCATTTGTATATCCGAGATTTGCAAGCTCTTTATCAAGGCGTCGGATATTCTTTCTGAACTCTCTTGCATCGCGGTTGTTGCGAAGCAAAAGCTGATACAATTCATCGGAATAAATATCAACATAGGTTGAAGAAAGCTTTGAACCGACTCTTTTGCGGACATACAGATATTTTTTACCGTCACGCTCTTTAATTTCGGGCGTTCCGTCATAGGGCAAAAGATTAAGTCGTGCTTGAAAATCCGCCTTTTGGTGAAGCAGTTCTTGTATTTGAGGATAGTTGTTATCCATAATAAACCTCCGTAGGGAATTTTTATGTTTAATATTATATCATATTGTTCCCTACAAAACAATAGGATATTCTGGTTTTACAAAAAATCAGCACGGCGGAAAGCCGTGCTGAAAATTTTTACGGTTCAATAGTAACCAACCGGAGGCAATGAAGATTATGCTTACTCACCGAACGGGAAATTAAAGGTTCCGCCGCCGGAGCTTTCACTGCCGGAGGAATTGTTTTTTGAGGGCTCTGCCGTGCTGTAGCTGGATTCGCTTGTGTTGGCCTTGAGCTGTGCTTCAAAGGTTTTAACGCCGCCTGCGGTTTCCACTGTGACGGTAATACTGTCCCCCGCAGAGCAATCCTCAATAATATCAAGCACAATATCGTCGCTTGTGACCGCAATGCCGTTGATTTCGGTGATTATGTCGCCTTCGTCCACCTTGCCGTAAAGGTCACTGTCCTCCGCAACCGAGGCAACATAAAGGCCTACGGTGGAATAGCCATTAATTTCGGCGGTCACCGAATTTATAGCGGTATAGGTTATTCCGAGCTTGGCGCGGCTTACAACCTTGCCGTGCTCAATAAGCTCGCTTACAATGCGCTTCATTGTTTTTGTCGGAATAGCGTAGCCCACGGCATCGTATTCATCACCGGCAAGCTTTGAGGAGGTTATGCCTATAACCTGTGAATACATATTTACAAGTGCGCCGCCCGAGCTTCCGGGGTTTATGGCACTGTCTGTTTCAATGAGCTTTGCGGAATAATTTGTGGTGGTGCGCACACGTCTTCCGGTTGAAGAAATAATACCTCTTGTAATGCTTGAAGCATCGGTGGCATCGCTCGGTCTGCCGACGGCAACCACATTTTCACCGAAATTGACCTGTGTTGAGTCACCGAATACCGCCGCCTTGAAGCCCTTGGCATCTATTTTAAGCACGGCAAGGTCGCTCACCTGATCACCCGCAACAAATTTCGCATCGTATTCGGTGCCGTTTGAGGTGTAAATTTTAAATTTTGCCGAGGGAACCTCGGAATAAATATGGTCGTTTGTGACTATATACCCGTCCTCACTGTAGAAAACGCCGCTTGCTTGGCTCGCCTGACCTGCGGTGTTGTAGACCACAATACCCACAATAGATTCCTTAACCTCCTCGTAAACCTCGGCGGCGGTTTTTTCATCGGTATTTGCGGGCTTTGCGGCAAGCTCTATTTTGGGGTTACTGCTTATTCCGGTGCTTCGGCGGCCGAAAAAGTATCCGCCGGCAGAGGCGGCTGTGAGTATTATTATGGCGACAAGCGCAGCCGCAAAGTATTTCAGCCCGCGGTTAACCGGCCTGTAATCCTCTATGGGCTTTACGGTCGTATAGCTTACGGTGTTGGCAACGGGGAAGGCCTCAAATTCCGCATTTTCGGTTGCTTGCGTATCTTCCGAAATATCGGCGGTATTTTCGGTGCTTTCACTGCTTTCTGTATTTTCGGCGGTAGCCTCCTCGGGCTCTGCGGTTGCCGTTTCAGGCTCTGCCTTTGTGCCGATTTCCTCCTCGGGTGCTTTTCCGTTAAAAAATTCTTCCATTGTAAATTTCTCCGTTTCTAAATAGGCAATACAACACTGAATGCCGTAAATTTATTTTCACTGCTGGCCGCGGTTATTGTGCCGCCGTGTGCCTTGACTATTGTTTTAACAATGTAAAGCCCAAGGCCTGTGCTGTTTTTGTTGGCCGAGCGGGATTTATCCACCTTATAAAATCTTTCAAAAACATAGGGGAGCTCCTTTTCGGGTATGCCCTTGCCCGTGTTTGTGATTGTAAATGTCATTCGCTTACCGTCGGTTTTAACCTTGAAATCCACCGTGCCGTTTTCATTTGTGAATTTCACGGCATTGTCAACAAGGTTGTAAATCACCTGATAAATCAAATCCTTGTCGGCGTTAAGCGATATGCTTTGAATTTCGTCAAGCCCGGTTATGTTTATGTGTGCAGCCTCAATATTCTGCTCACGGCTTATAACCACGGTGCACAGCAGCTCTCTGAAATCGAAAAGCTCGGGCTTTAACACAAATTCACCCGATTCGAGCTTTGACATACTGAGCATTGACTGAACAAGCCGTGAAAGCCTTTTAACCTCATCGGAAACTATTTGCAGATAATAGCTTTGCCGCTCGGGCTCTATTGTTCCGTCAAGTATACCGTCAATAAAGCCGCCGATAGTTGTCATCGGTGTTTTCAATTCGTGAGAAACGTTGGCAACAAAGCTTTTGCGCATTCCCTCAAGCTGAACCAGAGAATTTGTCATACGGTTAAAGGAAACCGCAAGCTCACCGATTTCATCATCACCGGTTACCGGTATCCGCTTTGAAAAATCTCCCTTTGCCATGGCTCTTGCAGCCTCGGACATTTTTTTAAGCGGCTTTGTCATTCTGTAGGTCATGGCGTAAAGTGCAAAGAACATAACTATAAGGGGGATAGCGGCCGAGAAAATGTAGAGCCTTATTATGGTGGACATAAGCCGGCGTATTGAGGAAACGGGCGTTGCACCGAAAATAATTCCGTCACCCTCGCGCAGTGAGCGGGAGACAACATAATGCGGGGTATCGTAAATATTAAGAGTTTTAAGCTTAAGGCTGCTGTCTGCCGTTTTTAAATCCTCGTTCGGTATAAGACCCTTCGAGTGCGGGCAGCTTCCGTTTTCGCCCCATTCGTCGCAGCTGCACAAAACAACCGCACCGCTGCTGTTTGCGAGAAAAATGTCCGCGTCCGATATTTCGGAAAGTGCATTGAGGGTTTTAAAAAGCCGTTCGCCGTTAATTTCCCCATCGGACATTTCGGCTATATAATCAACCGCTTCCTCACAGCAGGTTTCAAGCGTTTCATGCTTTGTTCCCGCAAGATAATTGTTAAGCACAAAGGAAAGAATAATCATCATTACCGTAAGGCTGAAAGCAATAATAACGGCGGTTGTGAAAAAGTATTTTTTGAATAGCTTGAGCTTCATAAAGCTATTTTACCTCGAATTTATAGCCTACACCCCAAACGGTTTTGAGCGACCATTCCTCCGAAACGCCCTCAAGCTTTTCGCGCAGGCGCTTAACGTGAACGTCTACCGTGCGGGAATCACCGTAGTAATCAAAGCCCCAAACCTCATCAAGCAGCTGATCTCTTGTGTAAACCCTGTTGGGGTTACTTGCAAGGTGGTAAACAAGCTCAAGCTCCTTGGGGGGAGTATCTATTTTAACACCGTTTACCTCAAGCTCGTAATTTGTAAGGTTAATGCGAAGCTTATCGTACCTAACCTCACTTATTTGAGAATTTTTATCATTATCGTGTGTTCTTCTGAGAACCGCCTTAATTCGGGCAATAACCTCCTTGGTGTCAAACGGCTTGCTGATGTAATCATCCGCACCGAGCTCCAAGCCCAATATTTTATCAAAGGTTTCACCCTTGGCGGTAAGCATAATTATAGGGGTTTCGCTTGTTTTGCGAATTTCGCGGCAAACCTGCCAGCCGTCAAGCTTGGGCAGCATTATATCAAGCAGTATAAGGTCGGGCGAATATTTTGCCGCATATTCCACCGCTTGCTCGCCGTCATTGGCAATTACCGTATCAAAGCCGTCCTTCTTAAGGTAAAGATTTAACAGCTCGCAGATGTTTACATCATCATCGACTATAAGTATTTTATATTGCATTTACTTCCCTCCGCAGGAGCGGCAAAGCTACCGCCCTTATCATGGTGTGGCAGGCTTTATGCCCACATACTGTATTTAAAGATAATAATATAATATTTTTATTACAAGACTATGAATAATTGTAACATTATTTTAAAAATAAAGCCGACCCACAAAAGAACAAGTGGGTCGGCCGATAATTTTTTAAATTATTCTTCTGCTGCTACAGCCTCGCCGTTTTCTTCTTCCTTCATCTTGGCAAAGCATTCACTGCAATAAACAGGGCGATCATCGCGCGGAATGAACGGCACCTTGGCAACACCGCCGCAGGCAGCACATACAGCCTCATGCATCTCTCTGGGCGCTCTGCCGGCGCTCTTGCGCTTGTCGCGGCACGGCTTACAGCGCTGCGGTTCGTTTACAAAGCCTTTGGATTCGTAAAATTCCTGCTCTCTTGCAGTGAATACGAACTCCTCGCCGCAATCCTTGCAAACTAACGTCTTGTCTTCAAACATTTTTTTTACCTCTCTCGGTTAATTATTTAGCCCCGGACGGAATCGCACCGACATCTTTGGTTTCAACGCTCTGCTTTAAGCTACATGGGCATATCTTGGGGCAAGCGAAAATAAAACCAAACCCGATTTTAAAGCGGGTTGTTTTCACCTTTGCTTGCTTTTCAGCTTTTTTCTGATTCGCGTGAGTGCATTGCTCACCGCTTTTTCGGTAATACCGAGCTCTTTGGCAATTGCTGTGTAGCTGTTGCCGGAAAGAAACAGCCGCAAAACCGAAAGCTCCGTGCCCGAAAGCTCAAGCCTTATGCTTTTGGTCAGCACACGGTAATCCTCGTTATCGAAAAAAATCTTTTCGGGGGTGTTGCAATCGAGAATGCTTGTCTCATCAAGCGGCTCGACAAGCTCGGTCGGAATGCTCTTTTTACGCGTAGCGTGCTTTAAACGGTCAAGCAAGGAACGCTTAATGCAGAGCGCGGCAAAGGTTGAAAAGGAGGACTTTGAAGAATCGTAGCTTTTTATAGCCGTGTAAAGTGCCAAGCCCGCTTCCTGGGTGGCATCCTCCTGCTCCGAAGCATCAGAGTAGAGCCCGACATAATAACCGATAACCTTCTCAAAGCGCTTTAAAATGAGCGGTATAAGCTCATAGTCACCGCCGCGTATGGCCGAGACTATTTCTTCATCGGACACATTCTTGTAATTTTCGACAAAAATACTCCCCATTGCTACTCCGACATAGTATTACTTACCAATCAATGATACATTAATTGAGCTGGAATGTCAAGTAAAAAATAACTATTATTAATGATTTTTGTCAATTTGTGGATTAAATGTGAAAAGTATTGTGCTATTTTACAAAAGAAATATGATTTTTAAGGACTGTTACACTATACAGGTGAGGAATTTATGCACAAAAATAAATTGGGATTGATTTTACTCTGTGATTTTTCAGCTGCTTCTGTATCAATCCTTTGGAACAAGCAGCATATATCATTTTAATTATAATTTTTGCTACAGGTTACATACTGACAATAAAAAAGAAATAATCGCCACACCCTACGAAAGTTGACGATTATTTCTTCATCTTTTAATTGGGGCTAACCGTCCATCGGTTCGCCTTATTACATCTTCATTATAATAATTGTGCAAACATAAATTGTTAGATTTTCAAAAGGTTATTATACCGAATATTTTTCGGAATACATATTATAATCGTCCGTAAACGCGCTGTTTTCCGAATTTTTGATCTGGGCAAGATATTTATGCGCGTCCAGCTTATCGGAGGGCAATTGCATGGTGTAAACCGCAATGTTGGAGCAATGGTCCGAAACACGTTCGTAATTCGTGAGCAAATCGGTGAAAACAAAGCCCAATTCTATTGTACATTCGCCCTTTTGAAGCCTTGCCACATGGCGTGCCTTAAGCTTTTTATTAAGCCTGTCAATAACCTGCTCAAGCGGCTCAATATGGCTTGCGGCTTCAACATCGTCTTTAATAAACGAATCAATCGTCATATTAAGTATTTCGGAAACCGCAGAGGATATAATTTCAATTTCGTTTTTGGCTTCGCTTGAAAACCTTATGCTCTTATTATGTATTTCCTCGGCAACCTTGCAAATATTCAGCGCGTGGTCGCCTATGCGTTCAAAATCGCCAATACTGTGAAGCATACGTGCTATGCTATGTGAGGTGCTCTCGCTTGCCTCGTTATTACTGAGGCGCACAAGGTAAGTGCCGAGCTTGTCCTCATACTTATCAATAAGCTCCTCGTTTTCGCGAAGTGCCTGCACGGTATCGGCATTGTAATTTGTAATCAGCTCAATTGAACGCAGCAGTGAATCCCTTGCGTGCTCTGCCATTTCGGATGCCAGCCTGTGACATTCGGAAACGGCAAGAGCCGTGTTGTTAAACAAACGCTCGTCCAAAAATACGGTATGCTTTTTTTCTTCGCCGTCGGGCACGACCATCTCGCAAAATTTGATGAGATACTTTTTGATGGGAAGAAGAATAACGGTGGTGATAACATTAAACATTGTGTGAACCACGGCAACACCGACCATTGTGATTTCGGTGTTGAGCACGGTCGCGCCGAATGCACGCATAGCGTACATAATTATCATACAAAGCAGAGAACCGAACACATTTACCGAAAAATGCATTACAACCACACGCTTTGCGCTTTTGCTTGTGCCTACAGCCGAAATCAGGGCAGTAACGCAGGTTCCTATGTTTGCGCCGAGCACTAACGGAATTGCCATTTGGAAGGTGATGCCTCCCGAAAGCGCAAGAGCCTGAACAATACCTATGGTTGCGGCCGAGGATTGAATAACTCCGGTAAACACGGTGGATATTAAAAGTGCGACTATCGGGCTTTTAAGGGTTGCCAAGAAGGTATCAAAGCCGTCCAACGTGCGAACACTCTGCATGGAATCGCTCATAAGCTCCATACCGTACATAAGCACAGCAAAGCCCAAGAAAATAATGCCTAAATTCTGCTTTTTCTCGCTTTTGGACATCATCTTCATAATAATGCCTATAAAAGCAAGTATCGGTGAAAAGGTCATTGGCTGTAAAAGCGTGATGAAGAAATTGCCCTCGCTCACACCCGTAAGGCTCAATATCCAAGCGGTAAGGGTGGTGCCCACATTTGAGCCCATTATCATACCGAAGGTGTTGCCGAATTCCATAATGCCCGAGTTTACAAGCCCCACAAGCATTACCGTCATAGCGGAAGAAGACTGTATTGCAACTGTAATGCCCGCTCCGAGGAAAAATCCCAAAAGGTCGTTTGAGGTAACCTTTTTCATTGTGCGTTCAAGTCCGCCGCCCGCTATTTGCTCAAGACTGCCCGACATAACGCTCATACCGTATAAAAAGAACGCAAGACCGCCGAGCAACATCGCCGTCATAGTTAAAATTTGTGTCATACCGATTCTCCTAATTCTCCAAGGTATTATACATAAACTTAAAATTTCACGGTATTTTCCATATAAGCCTTAAGCTCCGAAATTGCAATACGCTTTTGCTCCATAGTGTCTCTGTCACGCACGGTAACGCAGCCGTCCTCCAATGAATCAAAATCATAGGTTATGCAAATCGGTGTGCCGATTTCGTCCTCACGGCGGTAGCGCTTACCGATTGAGCCGGCATCGTCAAAATCAACCGTAAAATCGCGTGAAAGCTCGTTGTAAATTTCCAGCGCCTTGTCGGAAAGCTTTTTAGAAAGGGGGAGCACAGCCGCCTTAAATGGGGCAAGAGCCGGGTGAAGATGCAGCACCGTTCTGGTATCGCCCTTTTCGTCTGTCTCCTCGTCATAGGCTTCACAAAGGAAAGCAAGCAATACACGGTCGGCACCGAGGGACGGTTCTATTACATAGGGAATGTACTTTTCGTTGGTTTCGGGGTCGAAATACTCCATAGGCTGGCCCGAATGCTCGGCGTGCTGTGTCAGGTCATAATCGGTGCGGTCGGCAACGCCCCAAAGCTCGCCCCAGCCGAACGGGAACAGATACTCAAAATCGGTGGTTGCCTTTGAATAGAAGCAGAGCTCATCCTTATCGTGGTCACGCAGTCTGAGATTTTCTTCGTTGATGCCGAGGTCGAGAAGCCACTTGCGGCAGTAGGAACGCCAATATTCAAACCATTCGAGGTCGGTGCCGGGCTTGCAGAAAAATTCAAGCTCCATCTGCTCAAATTCGCGTATGCGGAAAATAAAGTTGCCCGGAGTGATTTCGTTACGGAAGGATTTACCTATCTGTGCAACACCGAAGGGGATTTTTTTGCGGGTGGTTCGCGCAATGTTCTTAAAGTTCACAAAAATGCCCTGTGCGGTTTCGGGGCGGAGGTAAAGGGTAGAGGTGCTGTCTTCCGTAACGCCCTGGAAGGTTTTGAACATAAGGTTAAATTTGCGAATATCGGTAAAATCGTGTGAGCCGCAGTCGGGACAGGCAATTTTATGCTCCTTGATGTAATCCGTCATTTCGGCATCGCTCATGGCGGCGGGATTATCCGAAAGACCGTTTTCGGCAACATAATCCTCTATAAGCTTATCTGCCCTGTGACGTGTTTTGCAGTTTTTACAATCCATTAGCGGGTCGGAAAAGCCGCCCAAATGACCCGAGGCCACCCATGTTTCCGGATTCATTAAAATGGCACTGTCAAGCCCTACGTTATAGGGACATTCCTGCACGAATTTTTTAAGCCATGCCTTTTTTATGTTGTTTTTAAGCTCAACGCCCAACGGACCGTAATCCCAGGAATTGGCAAGTCCGCCGTATATTTCGCTTCCGGGATATACAAAGCCTCTGCCCTTTGCAAGGGCAACAATCGTATCCATATTTTTCTTTGAATTTTCCATTGCTTTACCTCCGCGGCAAATTTCTACAAATACTATAGTAAATGAAATTTGTCGAAAAGTCAACACTTATTAATTAAACTTGACATATTTAATTATATGATTTATACTTTACATTATAAAGCTTTAGGAGGTATTTTTTAATGGATAACGGAAAAATTCAACTTCACAATGTGGACTTTGATGATTTTATAAAGGCTGTTGATGAATGCAAGGGTGATGTTTACCTTGAAACTGCCGACGGTGATGTGCTTAATCTCAAATCCAAGCTTTGCCAAATGCTGGGTCTCAGCACCATACTCAAAAGCACCGAGATTGCCGAAGCTACCATTCGCTGCACCGACCCCGAGGATGAAACCATGCTTTTCCGCTTCAATCTTTACGGCGAGGTGCCGGGGGACGAAAATTAAAAGGGAAACAGCGTGAAAATTATGCTGATTACAATATAGGGACGGCGTTCCGCTTGACTTCTGTTTACAAAAAAGGAGCCGAGAAAGCAGGCCGTGAAAAAGTCTCCATTCGCCGCTTTCGGAGATTTCGTAACCTATTTGTGCCGATGCTTTAGCGGCAGAAGGGATATTTTAATGGCTGATAATAATTTTTTGAATTACAAGGGTAAGCCGCTTGTTCGTTGCGGCAAGGAAATTTTTTACGGTGATATGACAGAGCCTTATGTGGTTAAATTCACAGTGCTTACGGAAGCGGGCAAGGAAAAGCTGCCCGAAAGGGTTACCGTTCAGCTCCTTAAAAGCGATACTCAGCTTAGTGACAAGGAAAGAATTGTTAAAGAAACGGTAAAGGAAAGCTTTTTTGATGCACTCGATTTCGGCTTTGTTTGGCTTGAAAGAGCATTGAAAGACTGAAAACGGTAAAATTCAAAGCCTAAAAAGGCTCTATAATTATTTCATTTTTAACTTTTACCCCGACTGTTGACAAAGAACCAAAATGAATAATACAAAATGAAAATCCTGCCGACAATAATCGACAGGATTTTCATTTTGGCGGAGATGGAGAGATTCGAACTCTCGAACTCGTTTCCGAGTTACACGATTTCCAATCGTGCGCCCTCGACCGGACTAGGCGACATCTCCGTATAAGATATTACCAAGTGACGAATACCATTATAATCATTTTCACTCGGAAAATCAAGTGTTTTTTTATATTTCACGTATTTTCACATATTTCGCATATTTTTTGCGCTTTGCGTGCATAGAAGCTTTCTCGGTGGATATTGCACTTTTCGTCGGCTTGTGGTATTATTCAATAAAGAGCTTCAGTGTGACAGCACACTAAGAGGGAGGCGATGATTACGGCTTGTGTGGGAATGATTGCGGAGCTTAACCCCATTCACACGGGGCATATTCGGCTTTTGAGGGCTGCGGCGGAGCAGGGGACTGTTGCCGTGGCCTTAAGCGGCAATTTTGTTCAGCGTGGGGATGCGGCCATTGCGGAAAAGCGTCTGCGTGCGTTGGCGGCCCTTGAATGCGGTGCCGATATTGTGGTTGAAATACCTGTGAGCTATTCTATGTCCACCGCGCAGAATTTTGCGCTCGGCGGGGTGTGTGCGCTCAAAGCAATAGGCTGTGATTCCCTGATTTTCGGGAGTGAATGCGGTGATATTGCCGCACTTGAAAATGCCGCCGATAGGCTTGGCGGTTCCGATTATTCCGCGCGGCTGCGGGCTGAGCTGGCAGGTGGTAAAACCTTTGCGGCGGCAAGAGCGGCGGCTGCGGGAGAGGCAGGCGAGCTGCTTATGCACCCGAACAACAATCTTGCGGTGGAATATATTGCGGCGGCACGCAGCATAAATGCAGGCTTTAAGCTTTTGACCGTTAAAAGAGAAGGCGCCGCACACGATTCGGACAGAGTCTCCGGCGGCTTTGCTTCTGCCTCGCTTTTGAGAAGGGAACTCCTTTCGGGCAACACGGCCTTTTGCGAAAAATATATTCCGGATAAGGCCCTTAAGCTTTTCGGCCCCGAGCACATTGCCGATTTGCGCAGGGCCGAGCGCGCCGTGCTTGCGGTTTTGCGGCAAAAAACACCCGATAGCTTAAAGCACCTGCCGGATATAAGCGAGGGGATAGAAAATAAGCTTTTTTCGGCAATAGCTGTTGCAAAAAGTCTTGATGAGTTGTATAATACGATTAAAGTAAAAAGGTATACTCATGCGCGAATACGCCGCCTTGTGCTTTCGCTGTTTTTGGGGCTTGACGATGAATTTTTTATGCAGCCTCCGCCCTATGTGCGCGTGCTGGGCTTTAACAGGCGCGGTGAGGAGCACTTGCGGCATATGCCACTTTGCGGCACTGCTCCCGTGGTGACACGTGTTTCGGAAATTCGTGCACTCGGCTTGCCGGCGGAAAGAATGCTCGCAGCCGAATGCAGAGCGGCCGATATGTTCGCCCTCACTTTGCCCGAGCCTGCCGTGTGCGGAAGTGAGTATACCGCAAAAATAATTAAAACGGAGTGTTGAAAAATGGTAAGTATCAAAAAAATCGGAGAGTTTTCCGATTACGGAAAATGCGTTTGCATAACCAACGGTGTTATTGAGGCTTATGTTACGGTGGATATAGGCCCCAGAATAATACGCTTCGGCTATGTGGGCGGGCAAAACATAATGTGCGCAAACCGTAATGCGTTTGCACCCAAGGAGGATGAAGCCTTTACCTCATTCTTCGGTGAGGGCAAGCATTGGGAAAACCTCGGCGGTCACAGAATATGGCTTTCCCCCGAAAGCTATCCCGAAACCTATTACCCGGATCTTGAGCCGGTTAAATACGAAATCACCGATAACGGCGCCGTGTTTACGCCTGCTCCCGAAACGGAAATAGGTGTTCAAAAGTCCCTTGAAATTAAAATGGATGCCGATGATGCGAATATGCAGGTTATAATGCGTGTTGAAAACATTTCCGATGCAGATAAGGATTTTTCAATATGGGGACTTTCGGTTTCCGAAAAGGGCGGAACGCTTGTTATCCCTATGAACACGAATGATACGGGCCTGCTTTCAAACAGAATAATATCCGTTTGGCCGTATACGGATATGAGCGATGACCGCATTTATTGGGGCAAGAGGTATGTAACACTTCGCCAGGACAGCACACGTGAAAACCCGATAAAGCTCGGCTTTGATTTGAATTGCGGTACCGTTTATTATTGCTTAAACGGTGAGATTTTCCGTAAGAGCTTTAACACCGAGCACCCGAATGCCTCCTACCCCGACGGCGGCTGCTCTTTTGAAACCTACACCAACAAAAATATGATTGAGGTGGAAAGCCTCGGTGTGCTTAAAACAGTAGCCTCGGGCGAAACCGCGGTTCACACCGAAAGCTGGTCGCTTTGCAAGCAGCCGTGTGAGGTTGATTTCCGTGACGGTGCTTCAATTGAAAAAATGATTGATTCGCTTTAATAAATCGGATTTGTTTTATCCCCGCCTTTAAGGCGGGGATATGCTTTTTTGAATTGAATTTCAATGCTTAACGATATAACAATGGAGCTTTTTCATATATACAGTGCTTGTTTTTATCTTACTTTCGGCCTATGTGTGGAAATTATTTTTAATGCGCTTGCGCGTGGCACTTCTGTGATTGAGGTTGACTATATTATCGGAAGAATGACGAGGCCGCGATTGAAAGTTAGGGGTTTTGTCCCCTGAGTTTTAAGTGATGACTTGATTTTTTAAACGGAAGTGGTATAATACAGTTGAAAGTAGGGGAACAATACCCCTAAGCTTAAAGAGCACGGAGGCTTGCTATGGAATGCGTTATTAAACGAGACAGTTATTTAAATAGGATAATCGACAGAAAGGAAAACGGTTTGATTAAGGTGATTACCGGTATCAGACGGTGCGGTAAAAGCTATTTGCTGTTCAATTTGTTCTACGATTACTTGATCCAAAGCGGAGTGAAAGAGGAACAGATTATTACTATCGCACTCGATGACGATACTGACATTCAGTACCGTGATCCCGATAAGCTGTCAAAGTATGTTCGGTCAAGGATAGTCAACAAGGATATGTACTATATTCTGATTGACGAGGTTCAGTATGCTATCTCGAAGGAGGAATTGAAAAACCCCGATAATATAAAGCTTTACAATGTGTTGAACGGTTTTTTGCGGCTTCGCAATGTGGATATTTATGTTACCGGAAGCAATTCCAAAATGCTTACTAAGGATGTTCTGACGGCATTTCGCGGCAGAGGTGATGAGGTTCGGGTTTATCCGATTTCTTTCAAGGAGTACTATGCTTTTGTCGGCGGTGATAAAACGGATGCCTATGAAGAATATGCGCTGTACGGTGGTATGCCGCTTGTTATTTCTAAAAAGAACGACACCGAAAAAATGAGTTACCTGCAAAGCTTGTTTACGGAGGTATATTTCAAAGATATAGTTGAACGATATGAGATAGAGCTTCCCGATGTGCTGGAAGAGCTGACAGATGATTTGTGTTCATCAATCGGTTCGCTGACTAATGCAAACAAAATAATGAACACCTTACAGTCGGTCAAAGGCATAAAGGTTTCATGTACTACGATTTCAAATTATCTAAACTATTTAATTGAATCATTCTTGTTCGGCAATGCAAAGAGATATGACGTAAAAGGGAAAAAATACTTTGAGTATCCTTCAAAATATTACTGCACCGATATTGGACTTCGTAACGCACGGCTGAACTTCAGGCAACAGGAAGAAACCCATATAATGGAAAATATTATTTACAATGAACTTCTTTGTCGTGGATATTCAGTTGATGTGGGTGTTGTGGAAATTGTAGAACGAAACGGAGAAAAGAAAACCAAAAAGCAATGCGAGATTGATTTTGTTGTGAATATGGGAGCAAAAAAATACTATATTCAATCGGCACTAAATGTAAGTGAGCCCTCTAAAATGGAAACCGAAATCAGACCGCTGAAAAACACCAAGGACTTTTTTAAAAAAATTGTTATCAGCAAGACCGCAATGAAGTCTTGGACCGACGAGGATGGGATTCTTCATTTGGGCTTATACGAATTTCTCTTAAACGATAATTCATTAGAGCTGTAAAGAGCATATAAAACGATTGAAGCTGAAAGATTGCCGTGAATTATCAGCTTTAACCGAAGTATGCGGCGTATGGTGACAAAAATCACTTTATTGCTTTCAATAAATCGGATTTGTGAAAATTCCGATGTTCGGAGGGTAATAGCTCCAACGCACAAAAAGAATTGCAAATACACCTGCAAGCAGTACGGCAATGTAACTTGCTGCCCTGCCTGCGGGTGCTTTGCTTTTAATAAGGGCGGCCTTTATCAAAAGCATTACAAGCAGCCCTAAGAAAAACGAGAATATATTTAAAAATGAAACATCATATCCAAGAATACCGGTGTAGGTGTAGAAAAATACCGTTATTGCCGCCATACCGCCGAAAATGCCGATAACGGATGCCGGTATATATGACTTCGGCGGCTGCGGCAAAAGGGCATATTCAACCGCCGAGAAAATCAGTGACGGAAAAAACAGCAGCTTTAAATGCTCCCAGGTGCTTTCGTTTACGGGGAAAAAGCAACCCACAAGTCGGTTTTCTCCGCTTAAGGCATAAACAAAGTGGAACAGCGTGCCTGCAACACCTATTATTATAAATTCAATTAAATAATTGCTTTTTTTCAAAAAAATCACCCACAAAATATTATGCGGGTGATTTTGTGCATTATTCGGTTTTAATTATAAAGGAAAAATCAATATAACCGTCACCGCAGTCTGCCGTAACCTCGCTTAATGCCGAGGAATAGGCAATAACCGTGCTTTGCCGAACAAGCGGAATTATGTGTGTGCCGGCAAGTAGCTCCGAGCGGATTTCCGCGGCGGATTTTCCGCGTGCCGAAATGCCGAATTTTTCGGCATATTCATATAAATCGGCACTGTCCGCGCGAATGGGGAAAACCGCAATGGGAAGTGTAGGCTCGGTAAGCTCCGGGATAAGCTTTTCCGCACTGCTGACCGTTTCTATGTTTATAAATGCTCCCAAATTGTTTTGCCAGTGCCCCACAAGGTCGGTTACGGTATTTTTAATGCACCCGTCATCATAATAGTAGAGCTTTGTGTCGGCGGGCAGCTTTTTATCGGGCAACAGATTAAGCTCCTGTGAAAAAAGCCGCTTTGCGGTATCGGGATTGTATTCTGCTGTTCCACCGCTTAAATCTCCCGTGCTTAATACCGCGGGGAAAAGGGAGTCTGCAGCGGTGTAGCCGGCGGGCAATGCACCGGAAAACACGCGCTTGTCGGTAAGCATGGCAATAGCAGTTCGCATATTTTCGGAAAAGGCAGAGCCGAGGGTCATTACCCAGCATATATTTTGAATGCTTACGGTGTTAAGCCCAATATTTTCCGCATTGGCCGACAGCGAGGAGGGTATAACCGCAATATCCACATTGTTTTCGGCAAGCCTGTCAATCGCCGCTTCGTCATCAACCTTGGTGATGTATACGGCGGAATTTTTGGCTTCAAAGGTGCCGCTGTAATCTTCAAAGCGGTAAAGGCGTATTCCAAAGCTGTCCTCGGTGCTTGTCCACCGCCCTAAGCGGTAGCTGCCGCAGGATAAAACCGTTTCCGAAGTAAGGCCGTATTTTCCACCCGATTGCCTGAAAAAATCCTCGTTACAGGGCATGGCAACGCTTGTGGTAAGTGCCTCCTCAAAGCTTTCATCCTCATATGCAAGCTCTATTGTAAGGGTGGAGGAATCGAGAGCGGTAATGCCCAGGGCATCGGCCGGGCTTTTTCCGCTGTGAACAGCCTCGGCATTTTTTATTGCAAACAGCCGTGCGGCAAAGGGGGCTTCGGTTTCGGGCAAAAGCGCACGGCGCAGCCCGAACGCAAAATCAAAGGCGGTAACGGCAGTGCCGTCGCTCCAGCGGGCATCCTCACGCAGCTTAAAGGTGTATTTTAAATTTTCATACTTAAATTCACGCGCAATTCCGTACACAACCGAGCCGCTTGAATTTTTGCGCAAAAGGCCCTCAAAAATATTCTTTACTACCGAAAGCTCGGCATCGGTTGAGGCGATTTGCGGGTCAAGTGTTGCGGGGCGTTCCGAAAGCTCATAGTAAACAATCGCATTGGCGTAGCTTTTTTTGCAGCCCGCAGTGCAAAAAATCAAGGCAAATGCCGAAAAAAGCGCAAGTATTTTTAATATATGCTTCATAAGCTTATCTCCACAAAATAGTGCTCATATTTTATCACAAAAGCAATCCGTTTGCAACATAATATCGGGCGTTTTTTTGAAATAAACCCGTTTCAAGTCAATTATTTGTCATAAAATAAGGAAAAATGTTGCATTTGTGAGGCTTTTATAGTATAATAATAAAGAATTAAATTTTACAGAGGTAATTTATGGCAGGAAGAACGCGCAACGAAAACGAGTGGAACGAGAGAAAGAACAGGATAATGGAGCAGTGCTATGCCTGTTATGCAGAGCATGGCTTTCACGGCACGGGAATAAAGCTTCTTGCACAGTATTGCGGGTGTACATCGGCAAATTTGTACGGCTATTTTGAAAATCTGGATGAGCTTATAATTCAATCTACCGCCCACTGTATGTCTAAGGTGGAGGATGAATTTATGGCCCGCGCACCGCAAAATCCTGCTGATTTGTGGCGCTTTATTGATGAAATACCCTATTGGACAGCACGCGAGCACGGTAAAAAATACAGGCTTATGTATCAGGTTTATACCCATCCGAAATACCGTGAACACGGTCGTGAATTCTTTTTGGGTGTGGGTGAAAGATACACCGAGTATGCGCGCCTTTTGGAAAGCAAGCTCGGCATACCGTATGAGAAGCTTACATCGCTTATTTTTGTTCTCATACGCGCCTGTGTGCATTATGCCTTGTTTGAGGATGAATTTTATCTTAAATCGCAAATTACGGTTCTAAAGGAAACCCTTGAACTCTTTATTCAAAAATACAGCTCAGGCATTAAGTAACCTTTATGCTTTGTGCATAACCAACCGATATTTTGAGATTTCCGAGAGCTTTATCGGCAAAATTTATAATATTAAAAAAAATCTTGAAATTCGCTTTAATATGTGGTATCATAATATTGTTAAGCCTGTGTGGCTAACGGTTTTGTTATCCGCATATGGGGGTATAGCTCAGCTGGGAGAGCGCTTGAATGGCATTCAAGAGGTCAGCGGTTCGATCCCGCTTATCTCCACCAAATTATAAAACAGACCCGAGTATTCCGTTTTTAACGGAAATGCTCGGGTCTGTTTTTTTGCTGCAAAGCCGCTTTAGTTGCTTTTTAAGGCGGCAAAAAGGGCTTAAATGCGGTAAAATCAAATCGGGCACAATGCGAAAAAAGCGCATTGTGCCGAAAAAAAGGAGGTATTTTACCATGAAAACAGAAAAAGAATTTCGGGAGTATTTAAAGGAAAAAAATCTTTCCGAAAGCACAATCGCAACCTATATGCAATCGGTGAGCTATTACCTTTCGCATTACGGCAAGCCCGACAAGGACAAGCTTTTGATTTACAAGGGCTTTTTGGTGGAAAGCTTTAAGCCGAAAACCGTGAATCTAAGAATACAATCAATAAACAAGTATCTTGATTTTATAGGGCGGTCGGAGCTGAAGCTCAAATCGGTTAAAATTCAGCAAAAGAGCTTTTTGGAAAACGTTATAAGCAATGCGGATTACAACTTTTTGAAAAGAAAGCTTAAAAGGGACGGCAATATGGAGTGGTATTTTGTAATTTGGTATCTTGCCGCAACCGGAGCCAGAATAAGTGAGCTTATAAAAATCAAAACCGAGCACGTGGAGGCCGGTTTTATTGATATTTACGGAAAGGGCGGCAAGCTGCGCCGACTGTTTATTCCCAAAAAACTGAGGCTTGAAACGCTTGATTGGCTGTGTGATACAGGACACCCCGCAGGCTATCTTTTCCTAAACAGATACGGTGAGCGAATAACACCGCGCGGCATAGCTCAGCAGCTTAAGAACTTAGCCGATAAGTACGGGCTTGACAGACGCGTGGTTTACCCACATTCATTCCGCCACCGCTATGCGAAGAATTTTTTGGAGGCCTACAACGATATTTCACTGCTTGCCGACCTTATGGGACACGAAAGCATAGAAACAACAAGAATTTACCTGCGCCGCAGCGCAAGTGAGCAGCAGGCCTTGGTAGATAAAATCGTTACCTGGTAGACTTGGCGGCATTAGAGCTATACATAGCTTATAAGCAGCTCCGCATTGCCCGAAAGCTCCGTTTTAAGCCCTGCGGGAATGAACACGCCCGAGCCCTTTTCGGCTTTAAGGCTGCATTCCCCGCCGGAGACCGTTACAGAGCCTGCGGTCACCAAAAGCGAAATGAAGCTGTCGTCGCGGCGAAGCTCGGTTTTTCCGTTAAGCGTAATTAAGTCCGATGTGAAAAAGCGACATTCTGCAAGTCGGCGGCGGCTTCCGTATTCGGTGGAAAGTGTTTCGCCCACATTTCCGTAGGGGATAGAGGGGATTTCTCGCTTTGTAACCTCAAGAGCCTTCTCTATGTGGAGCGGGCGCGGCTTTCCGTCGGCACCGAGGCGGCCGTAATCCGAAACGCGGTAGGTGGTGTTGGAGCTTTGCTGAACCTCGGCAATAAGTATTCCCGCACCTATGGCGTGAAGTGTTCCCGCGGCTATAAAGAAAACATCACCCTTGTGCACCGGCACAAAATTGCAAATTTCGGAAAGGGTGTTATTTTTAATTCTTTCCTCAAGCTCCTGCCGCGTAACACTGCGGTTAAAGCCGTAAATCAGCTCGGCACCCTCGTCACAGTCAAGCACATACCACATTTCGGTTTTGCCGGGCTCACCCTCGTTTTTAAGCGCATATTCGTCATCCGGGTGAACCTGAACAGAGAGCCTGTCCCTTGCATCTATCAGCTTTATAAGCAACGGGAAATAGGGTTCCCCTGCGGCGTGCGGGCCGACTGCGGCATCACCCCATATTTTAAGCACCTCGGGCAGGGTGTGGCCCGCAAGCTCACCGTTAAGCACGGTGCCGGCCCCGTCCTTATGGGCGGAAAGCACCCAAGCCTCTGCCGCGGTTTCCTTTTCGGTTTTTAAATTCCAATCGGTTTTAAGTCGTGTGCCGCCCCAAATATAATCCTTTACGGCAGGCTTCAATAACAGAGGGTACATAAATCTTCCTCCCGAAAATCAAGTGAACGAGAATAAGCCGTTTCTCCGCCAAACGGCGGATGTGCGGATTTTAATTCGGTCTTTATGAGCAGTTTAAATTGAAAAGGCTATTTCCTTGCCCGTGGGCGTATAAAGGCGGTAGCTTACACCTGCCGCTTCAAACATACGCTTTGAGGCAAGCACGCTGTCGGAATCGGAGTATTTATCCGCCATATAAACCACCTCGGCTATGCCGGATTGAATTATTGCCTTTGCACATTCGTTGCAGGGGAAAAGTGTGGTATACACCGTGCAGCCGCGCACACTGCCCACTGCACAATTCAATATGGCATTAAGCTCGGCGTGGCACACATAAAGATACTTTGAATTGAGCGGTGTGCCCTCACGCTCCCAGGGGAACTCATCATCACTGCAGCAACGCGGCATACCGTTATAACCCATGGAAAGAATACGTTTTTCGGAATTGACAATGCAGGCCCCCACCTGTGTTGACGGGTCCTTGCTTCTGAGGGAGGAAAGTATGGCTATACCCATAAAATATTCATCCCAGCTTAAATACTCAGCTCTTTTCAACCGAAACACTCCTTTGTTCTTTTATGAAAAATATTGCCAAAGCAACCATTAAAAGCGGAAAAACAGAGGATACGGCAAAGCCCGTGTTCAAATTAAAATGCTCGGCCACAATGCCTAAAAGCCACGGGCCAAGGCAGCAGCCTATATCACCGCACATGGCAAAGGTGCCGAACATAACGGCGTCCCCCTGCGGAAAGGCAACTGCTCCCGCCGAAAGCGTGCCGGGCCACAAAATGCTCACGGTAAGGCCGCAGAGCGCACAGGCGGCAAGCGCAAAAATCGGGATTGAAGCAAATGCCGCAATATAATAGCAAACGGCACAGCAAATTCCCAAAGCAATAACAGTGCCGCGGTAGGATATTTTTTCGGAAAAAGCGGCATAAAGCAGTCGACCTAAGCCCATAAACAGCGAAAAAGCGCAGGGTCCGGCAAGGTCGCCCGCTATTTGTGATACACCGAGTGCCTTTTGCGCAAAAACCGAGGCCCACTCGGCCATTGCGATTTCCGAAGCACCCGCGCACAGCATTATAAGCATAAACACGCGAAAGCGCCTGTCCGAGAAAAGGGTCTTAAAGCTGTCACTTTTTCTTTCGGGCTGAGGCTCCACAATTGGCACACGCATAAATGAAAAAGCATTTACAAAGGGAACAATCGCCCAAATAAGCGGTATGTAGGTCCAGCCGCGGTAGCCAAAGGCGCTAAGCAGCAATGTGGTACCTATAGTGGTAACCGCCTGACCCCAGCAGTAAAACGAGTGCAGAAGTGACATATTGCCGCTTTTGTTGCTTGTGGGGAGCATTTCAATCATCGGGCTTATTATAACCTCCATAAGCCCGCTTGCAAAGGCATACACAATAACGGCAAGCACAATGCCGACATAAGCATTCGGCAATATATTAGGCAACACCGCCGCAAGCGTAAGCCCCACCGCCGCGAAAAGCTGGCACATTACGGCGGTTTTTCTGTAGCCGAGGCGTGATATTATTTTGGGTGAAAGAATATCCGTCAGCATTTGAGTTATAAAATTGAAAACTATAAGCCGACCGAGCTTTTCGTAGCCTATTCCGTATATATCCTGAAAGGCAACAAAAAGGATGGGCAGAAAATTATTTACTATGGCCTGAACAAAATATCCCACATAGGCCGAAATTTTTGTCGGTGTGTAGTTGATTTTACCTTGCATTTAATTCCTCAACAGTGTTTATTATTTTACGCGGTGCTTCAAGCAAAACAGTCGCACCGCCGCGCAGCAATTCCTCGGCTGTTCTAAATCCCCAAAGCGCACCTATAGGCACAGCTCCCGCGTTTACGGCCGTAAGCATATCCGTGCCCGAATCCCCCACAAGGGCACATTCGTTCGGCTCAACCGAAAGATCTTTCGCCGCCGCAAGCAGGGCAGAGGGGTCGGGCTTGGCGGGAATGCCATCTCGCTTGCCGTAAACACAGTCAAAGGTGTGGCCGAAAAGGCCGTTTACCACGCGCTCGGTCATTTCCTGAGCCTTGTTGGATAAAACCGCCGTTTTAATTCCGCACTCTTTAAGGGCTGCCAGCACACCTGTAATTCCGTCGTAGGGCTTTGTTTTATCAAGGCAGTGTGCGCGATATTCGGCCATAAAAAGCTTGAAGCAGGCATCAATATCGCTCGGTGTGCGGTGCTCCTGCGGCAGTGCGCGTTCAATAAGCTTCGGTATGCCGTCACCCACAAAGTATTTATATTCATCATATGTATGCTCCGCGAAGCCGAAACGGGCGAGAGCGGAATTTACACTGTCGCCCAAATCAAATATGGAATTTACAAGGGTGCCGTCGAGATCGAAAAAGACAGCCTTAAGCACAGCAATCACCGTTTCCTTGGAAAATATGTAACAAAAAAGCCCTCAGCCTGCGCCGAGAGCATTTTGCGGTTCACAATCAGATAGCGCGGGTAACCTTACCCGAACGCAGGCAGCGGGTGCAAACATTGATACGACGCGGAGTGCCGTTTACGATCGCCTTTACCTTTTTAACATTCGGCTTCCAGGTTCTGTTGGAACGTCTGTGCGAGTGGGAAACTTTAATCCCGAAAGCAATTTCTTTACTGCAGATATCACATTTAGCCATGTTCTGCACCTCCTTTAATTACTCTAAAGCAACTTAAAACTGCATAGCACAAGATATAATAACAGATTTTAAGTCAAAAAGCAAGTGTTTTTTGCTTTTTATTCGGAAAAGTTGTATATTTGTGTTTTTTCGGAAAAAATCACGGCAGTGAAATTAATTTTTTTTGAGTATGGGGGAGAGGCGTTTGTAAACCGCAAAGCAGACTGCGGCATCTATCATACCCTTTAAAAACGTGAATGGAAAATTAAATATTACAAGTGATTTCAGCAGTGTGTCGGATGCGGGCAATATGGCCTTATACATACCGATAATAGCCTCCATCGGCAAAAAGAGCTCGGCATACATGGGATAAACTATAAAATAGTTTGTGGCAATGCAGATAAGCCCCATTGCAAGTGCACCGAGCACCGCACCGATAAAGGCGTTTTTCCTTGTTTTTCGGCATTTGTATATAACGCCGGCAAGCCCCACAAAAACAGCTCCCAGTATGAAATTTGAAAGCTCGCCCACACCGACAGAGGTGGTTATGGGCAGGTGCAGGAGATTTTTGATAAGGCAGACCAAAATGCCGTACTGCGGGCCGAATGCATAGGCGGTGATAATTGCGGGAATCTCCGAAAAATCAAGCTTAATAAATTCGGGTATAATAAAGGGCAGTGAAATTTCAAAGAACATCAGCACAAAGCCCAATGCACCCATTATTCCGCTTATTGCAAGACCCCTTACGGTGCTTTGTTTTTTCATAAATTATGCTTCCTTTCTTCTTCGGAGGAAAAGAAAAAGCCCGCGGCAAAAGCGCGGGCGCAAAGCTTAACGCAAAAAGCAATTTCTTCTTTCATCCGGACTGTACCGTCGGCTTGGGAATTGCACCCAATCAACCAAAAGGCTCGCGGGCTATACCGCCGGTGGGGAATTTCACCCCGCCCCGAAGCTTTAAATCAATGTAATTATATTACTCTGCACACATTGTGTCAAGAATTATTTTTTAAGGGAATCCCTTATTTCCCTCAAAAGCAAAATTTCCTCGGAGGGCTCTGCGGGCTTTTCTTCTGCCTTGGGCTCCTCCTTTTTGCGCTTAAAGCTGTTCATTGTTTTAACAACAATGAATATAACAAGCGAAACCAAAAGGAAGTTTACAACGCACTGTATAAAGTTTCCGTAGCAAACGGCGGCCTCCTCCACACCCTCCGCCGCAGGGCGAATTACAAGGCGCAGTGAGGTGAAATCTATTCCGCCGAAAAGAACACCTATCACCGGCATTATAATATCGTTGACAAGTGAGGTGACAATTGCCGTAAAGGCACTGCCTATGATAACACCGACGGCAAGGTCTACCACGTTTCCGCGGGATATAAATTCTTTAAATTCGCCTATAATTCCCTTAGTTTGTCGAAGCTCCTTGGAAAAATCCAGTTTTTTCTTTTTCACTCTCAAATCCCCCTGTTTTTAAAATACATAAAAAGCTGACATTTAATCATACCGTTGTAAAGCTTGCGGCGTTTATCGGCAGGTCTGCCGAAAAAGCGCTCAAACTCATCATGCGGGCTTATAATGCAATATTTCCTGCCGCCGCCGCTCTCAAAGCGTTCGCCCATAACCGTGTAAAGCTCCTCGGCCGCCTTTACATCAAGCAAGCGCTCACCGTAGGGTGGGTTTGTTATCACAAGGCAACGCTCATTAGGCGGTGTGAAATCACGCACATCGGCTACGGAGGCCTTAATATATCTTTCCATCCCCGCCTTTGCGGCATTTTCAAGTGTGAGCTCAATAGCAGCGGGGTCGGTATCATACCCCTGTGCCGTGAAATCAACCCGACGGTTTATTAAATCCTGCGCACGCATTCTTTCCTCACGCCAAGCCTTTTCGGGAATAAACCCGAAGCGCTCGGCCGAAAAAAATCGCCTGAGTCCGGGGGCGGTGTTTGTGGCCTTTAAGGCGGCCTCTATAAGCAGTGTTCCGCTTCCGCAAAATGGGTCGATAAGCCTTGTGTCGGGGTAAATTCGTGCAGTATCGCACATAGCGGCAGCCAGTGTTTCCTTTAAGGGGGCTTCGTTTGATTTTCTTCTGTAGCCGCGCTTGTGAAGACCGTCACCCGAGGTATCTATCATAAGTGTGGCACGGTTTTTATGCAGAAAAAAACGGACGCGGTGCTCCGCGCCGCTTTCCTCAAAGCGGGAAATGCCGTATTTCGACTTGAGCCTTTCAACAATAGCCTTTTTGATTATTGACTGGCAATCGGGTATGCTGAAAAGCTGTGAAGCAATGCTGCGACCGTTCACGGGGAATGCATCGGTGCGGCCGATATAGTTTTCCCACGGCAGAGCGCGCACACCGTCAAATAGCTCGGTAAAGGTAAGTGCTTCAAGCTCACCCACCTCTATAAGTATGCGCTCGGCATAGCGTGAGCAAATGTTTGCGCGCGCCAGCATATTAAAATCGCCCTCAAGCCGCACACGCCCGTTTTCGGCGGCAACGCTTTCAAAGCCCATACGCCTGAATTCATCCGCCGCTATTCCCTCAACACCGAAAAGGCAGGGCGCTATCAGCTTAATTCCGTTCATTTGTTCACCTGACCGCGCCGCGCTTGGGACGGCGGGTTTCGGGGTTTTTACGCTTTAAATCGGAAAATTTCTCATCACTTGTTTGCTTAAAGCGGTTCATCATTTCTTCAAAGCTTTGCGGCTCGGCCTTTTTGGGAGCCCAGGTATAAGAGCCGTCTATTTTGGCGGGTGGGGTATTGCGGCGCTCTCTGCGCTCCTTGCGCTCACCCTGATTTTCCTGCTCAAGTGCACGCTTTATGCTGAGGGATACCTTGCCGTCCTCACCGACGTTAAGCACCTTCATTTTGACAACGTCACCTATTTTAACAAATTCCTTAATGTCACTCACATAGGTGCGTGCCACCTCGGAAATATGTACCATACCGGTTTTGCCGTCTCCCAAATCCGCAAACACACCGAAGCCGGTAATACCGGTAATTTTACCCTCAACAATCTCTCCTACAGTAAGCTGCATAAAAGCCAAATGTCCTCCCCAAAAAAATTCAATTTCCCGATATATCTATAAATATCTGCTCGTCCGGATACACATAGCCGAGCCGCTCGCGCGCTGCCTTTTCAATAAGACCCGTGTTTGAGTCCTCCGCAAGCAGGGCACGCAGCTCGTCAATATCGTTTTCCTCCTCGGAATAACGCAATTTAAGCTCGTTCAGCTCTGCAGTGCTTTTGCTCCAGGTTTTCCAAAGCCCCGCAAAGGTGAAAAGCATATACGTGCATACGCCGAGAATCATAATACGTAGCAGGATGCTCTTGTTCCCGCGTGGCTTTTTCTTCATAATTTCAGCGCTCCAAACAGCGGCCGAGCGGGGCAAAGCCCGTCACGCCCGACAAGTGATAATTTTCAGTATACTATACTCAAGACAGTATACAACATCTACACCGCCTTTTTCAAGCATTTTTTTAAACTATTTGCAAGAAATTTGAAAAAAGTCCGCATTTTTGCGCCGAGTGTATCAAAAAAGGCATTAAAACGGCTGTGTGCCGCCGCCGAGACGCTCGCCGTGCCGACAGAAATTCGCCGCAGCAGCTTAAAAATCGCAACCAATATCCAAAGCCACGGGCGCGACAGGGTAAATCGGCAACAAAAAAAGCCCGCCGCCGCACCTAAGGCAACATAAGCGCGCATATCTCCGCCGGTAACGGCAAGCAAAAAACAAAAAACGGCAAGTGCACTTAAAACGGAAAAGATAATATCCCGGAAGAATATTGCCACCGCGCCGGGCTTAAGGACGCGCCGCTCAGCACGCAGAACATCATAGGCAAGACAAAGCAGAACGCCCAAGGCACCCGAGCGCAGAAACGCGGTAAGCTGAAAAAGATTATCCGTTTCCCACATAAATCACCTGAAAATGCGCGAAAAAAATCCGCCGCCGGTTTCATCACCCGTGTAAACGGCGGCGTAAAGCTTGCCCTCGGCGGAAAGCTCACCGCTTGACGTTTCAAAATTCACAATGTGAAGACCCGCACCCTTAACGGTAAGTCTGCCCATAACGGTTTCAAGCAAAAGTGTTTCCTCATCAAACGAAATAACATCCTTTACACCCGAAAGCGTAAGCTTTTTTCTGTCCTCGGCAATTATGCAGTGGCTTTGCTTTATCTCATCCATTTTATGCACCCCTCAATTAAATATATTGAGTGTGCCGAAGGCTTATTACTCCATAGTGTCACACTGTTTGACTGTTATGGTATAACCTTATACAGGTCGGCGGCCTCCTCCTTGTGAACGGTTTCCGCCACGGAAATCACCTCGGCCTTAAAAAGTCTTGAACCGAAGGAAATTTCCAAAATATCACCCACCTTAACATCGTACGAGGCACGTGCAGGCCTGCCGTTTACGCAAACTCGGCCCGCATCGCACGCTTCATTGGCAACGGTGCGCCTTTTAATTATGCGCGACACCTTTAAAAATTTATCAAGTCTCATAAAAAATCATCCCGCCGTAAAATAATTTAAAAGCCGCCCCGAAGGACGGCCTGCTGCAATAAGTATTGAATTACTTTGAAATAGAATCCTTAAGAGCTTTGCCTGCCTTAAATACGGGATTCTTGGAAGCGGCAATTTCGATTGTCTGCTTAGTCTGGGGGTTGATGCCGGTTCTTGCGGCACGCTCACGTACCTCAAAAGTTCCGAAGCCTACAAGCTGAACCTTTTCGCCCTTCTTAAGCTCATCCGCAACTGTATCAAGGAAAGCGGCAAGAGCTTTTTCGGCATCCTTCTTGGAAATAGTTGCCTTTTCGGCAATAGCGGCTACCAATTCTGTTTTGTTCATTTTTTGAACCTCCAATAATTTTTTAACGATTACTCGTTTAAAATCGATAATGCACAAGCAAAGGGCTTGTACTATTTATTTTTACCATACTTTTGAAAAAAAATCAATGGGTTTTCGTCATTTTTAAAAAATTCTGTTAAAAAATATAAAAAAAACTTTTAAAACTCCCGTTTTCAGCGGATAATTCTATGTTTTTCACAAAATTTAATGATCCGATTTTCACTGATTTCGGGCGGGAAATCGCTTTTTTCAAGCCCGCCGCAAAGGCAGAGCACAAGCAAATAAACCGCACCGCCGCACAGCACTGCCGCGTCTGTAATCAAATTCGAGCGGCCGAAAGCGGCAACTGCGCGTGCGGCAAGCCCGCAGAGCAGCGCGGAAATCAGCGGCTTTGCAAGCACCGCCTTAAAATCGGGCCAAAAGCCAACAGCCCGCCTTAAGCACACGGTATCAAGCAGAAATATTACAAAAAAGCACACCACGGCCCCGCAGGGCGCCGCCGCAATATTTATTTGCGGAAATTTAAGCAGCAAAACAACCGCGGCAAAGCCCGCCGCGGCACCGCAGGCGGTATTGAAAAGCACCTTTTTTTGCCTGCCCGCAGCTTGCAGTATGCCCGCAAGCGGCATTAAAAAGCCAACAAAAAGCGCCGCGACACCGTAAATTGAGAGCAGCCTGCCGCCGATTTGAGCGGAAGCCTCGGTATCGTACAAGAGTGCCATAAGCCTGTCTCCCAAAAGAATAAGGCCGAATGCCGCGGGAAAGGAAATCAGCGCGGCGGATTTTAAGGCGGTGTTAATTGCACTGCGAAGCGCACTGCCGCCGTTTTTAAGTGCCTTAGTGGCCGCGGGAACCGCCGCAACGGCTATAACCGCCGTAAGTGCGGGAACCAAATTGAAAACCGTGTAGGCCTTGCCGCGTATTCCGTAAAGCGCTATGGGCCAAAGCTCGGGCTCGGCTGCGGAAACCGCAGCATCGGGCAAGGAGGCGCCGCCCGCAATAAGTGCGGAAAGACCGCGCTTTACGGTAAATGCGTCAATCAGCGGGGGAATGCTTGCCGTAAGTGCCACAGGCCCCGTTAAAAGTGCGGCGTAAAGACATTCTTTAAGCCCAACATCCGTTTTGTCACAGAGGGAGTGGGTTGATTTTATCCTATCCCCCTTAAAATGGGCGTAGAATTCGGTAAAAAGCGTTGCCGCAAGCACACCGAGGCTTATTCCCGCAATTGCGGCCGCTGCGCCGTAAGCAACGTTTCCGGTCAGGCACACCGTAAAATAAGCACCGCCGAGCCCCAAGGCAAGCTTGCAGGCGGCTTCAATAAGCTCGGAAATTGCGGTGGGGTACATATTTCCGACCCCCTCATAATAGCCGCGCCCTGCCGACAAAAGGCAGGAAAACAGCACCGCAGGTGCCGCCGCAAAAAGGGCGGGAGAACCGGAAAGGGAGCTTTCGGTAAACCGCAGAAACGGAACAACAAGCAGTGCAAAGGCCACGGTGCCTATAAGTCCCACGGCAAAATAGCCACGCCGCGCAACCGCATAAGCGTTGCGCGCTTTATCGGGTCTGCCGTCGGCCGAAAAGCCCGCCACCGTTTTTGCAACCGCCACGGGAAGCCCCGTCATGGCAAGCGCATAAAGCGGTGAAAAAAGATCGTATGCCGAGGAAAAGCGTCCGAATCCCACTTCACCGAGACAACGTGAGCTTGAAAGCGGTATTTTGAAAAGTGCACCCACAAGCTTAACGATAACGGCAGAGGCAAGCAAAATTGCCGTGCCCCACTGCTGACTGTGGCGCACGGCCTTTTTCGCACTCAAGCCTCTGCCGCAAGCGCGGCAAAATCAATTATAAAATCCGAAAGACTTACATCTCCCGAGGTATTCATTTCTCTGTAGCTTACCGCGGCATCTGCACCTGCATCATCGGATATGCGCCTTACACAGGCAAAGGGAATGCCCGCATACTCGCAAACATAGGCAATGGCGGCGGTTTCCATATCACAGCAGGCGGCACCGAACTCATTTTTCAAAAATTCGCGCAGTGAAGCATCGCTTACAAAGCAATCACCCGTTGCGGCAGTGCCGACGGCGGCACCCGGAATACGTGAAAGAATAAGCTCTGTAAGCCTTTCGTCCGCCTTGTAAACATAGGCTTGCCCTGGCTTTTCACAGGGACGGTAGCCTATGCCGGTAAGGTCAAAATCGTGTTCTAAAAAACGGTTGCAAACACAAATATCCCCGCGTGCAACACCCGAAATTCCGCCTGAAAGCCCGTAATTCAGTATAATTTCACAGCCTGTATCAACAAGGTGTGCAGCGGCGGCGGCCGCATTTACCTTGCCTATTCCGCAAAGCACGGCCGAAACCTCCGCCGCACCCGCTTTAAAGCTTAAAATACGCCTTTTGAGAAAAAAGGCTTCGGTAAATTCACCGCGACAAACCCGCTCGGCAAGTGGCTTAAATTCATCCTCGTCGGCAACTATAATACCTATTTTTTTAAAATTCGGCATTTTACCCTCATTCCTTATTTTCGGCCTCGGGGTTCGCTTCGGCTTTTTCTTCCGAGGCATTTTCCTCATACACCAGCTTTTCACCGCAGGCAGAGCAAAAAACGGCAAATTTATCCACCGCGGTGCCGCAGTGCGGACAAATGCGCTTGTTTTTAATCTCGTTAAGCTCACGGCGAAGTACATCTATTTTTTCGTTTTTCTCATCAATTGCTGCCTTAAGCTCGGCAATTTTTTCGTTTTCCGGTGTCAAATTGCCGATTTCCTCATAATAAAGTCTGCCGAGCGCCTCAAAATCCTTTGCACGCTTGGCTTCAAGCGATGAAATATCAAAGTGCTGCCTTTGCACCGTCACCGCCTCGTTTGTCTTTTTGCAGGCAACGTCAAGCGCCGCCTTTGCCTTTGCAACAGCTCCGTCAAAAAAATCCATAATAATTACCTCCGGTTAAAATTTTATCATATTTACAGCCGGTTTTCAAGTGGGCCGTAAAATTTCATAATTCCGTTTTTGCGCTCCTTTATTTCCGCAAATCTTCCGATATATTCATACGGATATTTGAAATTGAAAATACGCTCTATTTTATCGCCGTGCGGTTCACGCAGCTTTGTAACCGCCGAAGCACCGCAGGCAAGCACGGTGTGTGTTTCGTCCATTGTGTAGACATTGTAAAGGCATTCGCGCCCCGCAAGTGCATAGCCCACGTTTTCAAGATTTCCCACGGTTTTGCTTTGGCGGTACATATAATAGGGGTTAAAGCCCGCGGCGGTCAGTGCTTTTTCGGCATTCTCCACCATCTCGGCCGCGGCAATGCCCACCTTGGCCTCGGGAAAAAGGCCGGAGGTGTTAAGTGTTGAAGCCCGCTTTATTGAAAGCGAATGCACGGTTACGCTTTCGGGATTCAAATCAAGCACGCGCGAAAGGGTATTACTAAAGCCGCCCGGTGTATCCCCCGGGAGCCCCGCTATAAGGTCGGTATTGATATTTTCAAGCCCGCATTTGCGTGCAAGCAGGTATGCCGCAACGGTATCCTCCGCGGTGTGGCGCCGGCCTATGCGCTCAAGCACGGCGTTATCCATGGTTTGCGGATTTATGCTTATTCTGTCGGCTCCCATCCGCCTTATAACCTCAAGCTTTTCGCGGGTTACGGTATCGGGTCGGCCTGCCTCTACGGTGTATTCCCTGATTTCGGAAAGCTTAAAGCCGGCTTTTACCGCCGCCATAACCGCTTCAAGCTGCTCTGCGGTTAAGGCTGTTGGTGTGCCGCCGCCGATGTAAACCGTTTCGAGCTTAAGACCGAGCTCATTTGCAATTCGTCCGTTTAAAGCGATTTCTTCGGTTAAAAGCTTTATGTACTGCGGTATAAGCTTGCCCGCCTGTGCCACGGAATGTGAAACAAAGGAGCAATAGGAGCACCGTGTGGGACAAAAGGGAATTGAAATATAAAGGCTGAAGGAGTGCGGTGACGAAAGCTCGGTTATGCGCCTTTCGGCCTCTACCGTTCGGCGGCAAAGGCTTATTTTGGAGTCACTCACAAAAAGCGAGGCTTTAAAATATTCCTCGGTGGCGGCACTGCCCTCGGCCTCGGCAAGCCGCGCAAAAAGCTTTGCGGGGCGCACGCCCGTTAATATGCCCCAAGGCGGGGTGTAGCCCGAGGCCGAGGTAAAGCAATTGTAAAGCGCCGCAGCAAGCAGTCGCTCACACTCATCCTCATAGTGCGGAGCATTATTTGCAAGAGTATATTCGCTTTTAAAGCTTTTTTCCCGGGTAATAAGCTCTGCCGAAAGGCGTGTTATGCCGCCCTCGGCTTTAAGGGTGGTAACCGCCGTACCGACGGCAGATGCGGGGACCTCTGAAATTGTGATTTTTTCAAAGGGCATAAAAATTCTGATAAGCTTTTCAAGCTCATAGCCGAACGAGTGCCCTACAAGACAAAGCAGCATAAAATTAACCGTATCCTTTTTTTAAAATAATTTACCACACAAGCCTTTCGGCATCCCTCTCGGCGGCTATAACGGTGCAGTCCCCGTGCCCGGGGAAAACCTGTGTTTCGGGCGGCAGGAGGGTCAGCCGCCGCAAGGATTTTTTAAGTGCCCTTGCATTGCCGCCCGGCAGGTCAACACGGCCGACAGCCCCTGCAAACAGGGTATCGCCCGAGAAAAGCTTATCTGCCGAAAGGTAGGCAACGCCGCCTGCGGTGTGGCCGGGGGTGAATATCACCTTAAATGGAATATCCCCCACATTAAAGCTCTCACCGTCTTTAAAAAGCAGGTCGGCGGCAAAGGGCTCCACATGGGCGTGAAATTTGTTTGAAAGATTAAGCTCGGGGTCTGCAAGCACGGGCGCATCATCTTCACCTATTCCTATTTCAACACCTGTTTCACGCCTGAGATATTCTGCCCCGCCGATATGGTCGAAATGCGCGTGGGTAATGAGTATCATACGGGCTTTACCTTCGGCCGCCTTTAAAAATTCGGCTGCCACTTCCGACCTAAAGCCCGGGTCGATAACCACTGCCGCATTTTCGGTTGAGACAAGCCAGCAATTTGTTTTTATATGCCCCAAATGCAATACCTTAATTTCCATTTTTCCTCCATATTGCGGTATCGTAAAGTATGGTTACGGGACCGTCGTTTGTTAAAGTAAGCTTCATATCCGCACCGAAAATTCCCGTTTCAACCCGCGAAATTCCGTTTTTGCGAAGCTCCTCGCAGTAAAGCAAATAAAGCTCATTGGCAGCCTTCGGCTCCAACGCCCCTGTAAATGACGGGCGGTTGCCCTTTTTAACATCCGCACACAGGGTAAACTGCGAAACAACAAGAGCTTCACCGCCTATATCCCTGAGTGAAAGGTTCATTTTTCCGCTTTCATCCGAAAAAATGCGCAGGGCGGCGGTTTTTTCCGCAAGCAGGCGGGCCTCCGCCGCAGTATCGCCGTTTTCCGCCCCGAAAAGCACCGCAAAGCCTTTACCGCAGCTTCCCACGACGGCACCGTCCACCGATACCGAGGCACTGCTTACACGCTGAATAACCGCTTTCATTATTGATTTATCCTTTCCACGCTGAAAATGCCGTTAAGCTTTTCAAGGCGAGATGTAATACTTTTTAAATGCTCAACGCTTTCCGCCGAAACCGACATTATAACTATGCAGTTTCCGCTTCTTGTTTGCCTTGCGCTTACGCTGTGAACCGGCACACGCATATTCTGTACCGCATTCATAACATCCACAAGCAGACCCTCACGGTCAATTGCGGAAAGCCGCAGGGTTGAAATAAAGGCTTCGTTTCGGGTGCCGTCCCAATGGGCGGGAATCCAGCGCTCGGGCTCGGGCGAATCGGCGATATTCACGGGCACGTTGTTGCAATCCCGCTTGTGCACCGAAACACCGTGACCGCGCGTTATAAAGCCGATTATGTCATCCCCCGGCAGGGGAGTGCAGCATTTTGAAAGCTTTATAAGGCAATTGTCTATTCCGTCAACCACAACGCCCTCGGGGGATTTTCTGCTTCGCCGCTCGGGCACGGTAACGGGCTCAGGCGTCCTTGCGGCCGCACGCTTGCCGTAGTCCTCCTTAATTCGGGGCATTATTTTGGAAAGCGCTATTCCGCCGTAGCCTATTGCGGCGTAAAATTCATCCGCACCCGAAAATTTAAAGCGCTTTGCAGTTTCCTCAATCAGCTCGTTGTACTCGGCATCACCGAGCTCAATACCGCTGCGCCTGAATTCGCGTTCAATATCCAGCTTGCCCGCGGCAATATTTTCGGTTCGTTTTTCCTTTTTAAACCAGGAGCGTATTTTGGATTTAGCCTGTGAGGTCACGGCTATATTCAGCCAACCTCTGCTCGGTCCGTGCCCCGGCTGATTGGTTGTGAGAATTTCTATAACCTCACCGGTTTTAATTTCGTGGTTAATCGGCACTATTTTCCCGTCAACCTTGGCACCCACCATTTTAATTCCCACGGCCGAATGTATTGCGAAGGCAAAGTCCACTATTGTGGAGCCTACGGGAAGATTTATAACGTCCCCGAGCGGTGTTACGGCAAAAACATCCTCCTGTGACAGGTCAACCTTTATGCTTCTTATAAGGTTGGAATCGTCACTTGTGGCATCCTGTGAATCGAGTATCTGCCTTATCCACTCAAGCCGCTTTTCCATTTTTTCGTTGTTTTCGGTAATGCCCTCCTTGTATTTCCAGTGGGCGGCTATACCGAATTCGGCGGTGTGGTGCATTTCAAAGGTGCGTATTTGAATTTCAAAGGGTATTCCCGCTCTGCTTAAAACGGTGGTATGAAGCGATTGGTACATATTCGGCTTCGGGGTGGAAATATAGTCCTTAAACCTGTTGGGTATCGGGCGAAACATATCATGCATAAGACCCAATATATTATAGCAGTCCGCCACGGTGTCGGTTATAATTCTTATGGCATAAATATCGTATATCTCATCAAAATCCTTGCCTTGAATATACATTTTTCGGTAAATGCCGTAAATTGATTTAACCCTGCCCTGAAATGCCGTTTGTACCTCTGGCATTTCCTCCTTTAATCTGTCCTCAATCCGCCTCTTAATTTCGTTTAAAATCTGCTCTCGGTGCTGCTTTCTGTGGGTTAAAAGCTCCTCTATTTCGTTATAGGCAACAGGGTCGAGGTGCATAAGCGATAAATCCTCAAGCTCCTCTTTGACCGAGCGTATACCGAGCCTGTGCGCAATCGGTGCATAAATTTCAAGTGTTTCAACCGAAATGTCCCTCTGCTTTTGCGCGGTCATGGCATCTATTGTGCGCATATTGTGAAGACGGTCGGCAAGCTTTATTATAATAACCCGTATATCCCTGCCCATTGCAATGAGCATTTTTCTCAGGCTTTCCGCCTGCTGCTGCTCCTTGGTGGAAAAATTCAGTCGGGCAATTTTGGTAACACCGTCCACAAGCAGGGAAACTTCCTCACCGAATTCTCTGCGTATATCCTCAATCTCGGCATCGGTGTCCTCAACCACATCATGCAAAAGAGCCGCCGCAACCGAGGCGGTATCCATTCCGAGGGAGACTATTATAAGCGCAACGTTAAAGGGGTGAATGTAATAATCCTCTCCCGTGTGGCGCTTTTGCCCCTCATGCTTTAAAACACAGTATTCAAAGGCCTTTTGGACAACGGCGTAATCGTAATTGCCGCCGAAATCCCGCATTTGGGCGTAAAGCCGTTCGCAATCGCGTTTTTGTGCTTCGGTCATTTCACGGCACCTCCTTCGCTTAAAAGTCTGTATGTAGGCGAATTTTTAAGCTCGTTTCTTCGTCCGGTTTCGCGGTAGATACCGTTCTTATCCGCCGTTATCAGGCCAAGCTCCGATAAAACGGTAACCGAAATCGCCGCCTTTGCATAGCCTATGCCCGAAAGCATTAAATATTTAATTCTTTCGGCACTCATTTGCTCTGCGGCAACGGCTCTGTAAACCTCGCCCACCTCACTCCTTTCGGGTAAAAGCCTTGCGGCATTAAAGTCGTTTCCCGCCAAAAAGCTTTCGTAAGCATCAAGCTCGGCAAAAAGCCTGTCATCATCGGTTCCGCTCATTCTGAGAGCCTTAATTTGAACGGTCAATCTGTTTTCTCCCGCATACACGCTTGCCTCAAGTGTTACGGCCGCATCAAGCACATCCCCGATTTTAAAACAGAGTGCGGCCGGTGTAACCCCGAAAAGCACCGCCTGAAAGGAGCATTCGCCCTTTGTGAATATAAGGCGCAAATGCTTTCCGCGGCCTATGGGGGTAATGCCTGTAAGCGTCACGCCGAAAAGCCCGAAAATCGGCACGGGATTTCCCTTGCCATAGGGTTCGAGCAGCTTTAACGACTCTGCCAAATCAAGCGAAAGGGCAGACGGCTTAAGGCGGCAATCAAGCCGTAAAACAGGTGCAACCCTCGGCAAATGATTGGCATATTCGTTGATTTTTTTTCTGAAATCGGCTATACATCCGGTTTTTAAGGTTATGCCCGCGGCAAGTGTGTGCCCGCCGAAGCGGATTAGGGTGTCGGCAGCGGCGCTCAATGCTTCAAAAATCGAAAAGCCCTCAATGCTTCTTGCAGAGCCGCAGGCGGTCCCTCCGTCCTCGGATATTACAACCGAGGGGCGGCCGTAGCGCTCTGTCAGCCTTGAAGCGACTATGCCCAAAACACCGCGGTGCCAATTTTTGCCGCTTACAACTATAATGCGGTTATATATGCTTTTATCCGCCTCGGCGGTTCTTATTGCTTCTTCAAAAATTCTTTTTTCGGTGTCCTTGCGTTCGTTGTTAAGCCTGTCGGCGTCCTCTGCAAGGGCGGCGGCCTCGGTGACATCTTCGGTTATAAGCAGCCGCAGTGCGGTTTCGGCCTTGCCGAGTCTTCCCGCCGCATTAATGCGGGGAGCCAAGCCAAAGGCTATTCGCTCGGCAGAAAGGCTTTCGGCATTAATTCCCGCCACCCGCATTAAGGCCTCAAGCCCGGGTGCGGGATTACTTTTAAGCTTCTTAACCCCCGCCTTTAAAATTCCCCTGTTTTCAAGCACAAGCGGCATAACATCGGCAGTTACGGCAAGGCTTAAAATATCGGCATATTCCGGCAAAAGCTCCTCGGGCTCGCACCCCTCGGCGGCACAAATAAGCGAAAACGCAACCTCGGCACCGCAAATTTCCTTAAAGCCCGAGCGGCAGTCGCGCCTGTGCGGGTCAACAACGGCCGCGGCATTCGGCAGCACATCACCCGGCAGGTGGTGATCGGTTACTATCACCGTCATACCAAGCTTTTCTGCAAGCGCAACCTCCTCGGTGGCCGCTATTCCGTTATCCACCGTGACAATAAGCTTCACACCGTCGGCGGCAAGCTTTTCCACGGCGGCCTTATTCATACCGTAGCCCTCATCCAAGCGGTCGGGGATATAGTAAACACAGTCGGCCCCTCTGCCGCAAAGGTAGCGGTACATTACGGCGGTTGCCGAAAGACCGTCGCAATCGTAATCACCGAAAACGGCGGTTTTGCTTTTTTCTTCAATTGCTTTATTTAAAATTGCGGCCGCCTTTTCCATATCGGCAAGCTCGGCCGGATCGGAAAGGCAAAGCTCATCGGATAAAAATTCCTCAAGCAAGGCAGGGTCGGTATAGCCGCGGGATGAAGCTATGAGAGCAACTATCGGGTCAACCTCACATTCTGCGGCAAGCTCCTTTGCAAGCGTTCTGTCTATTTCCGAGGTCACCCATTTTTTCATACCCATTTCGGTCACCGCCCCTCCGTGTAAATTCGTTATATATAGTTATACCACACATTTTAAAATCATACAAGTTAAAAAATGCGACCGCCTCACCGAAAAAAGTGAGACAGCCGCATTGATTTGTTAAATTTAAATTTCGTTAAGAATATCAAGCACCGTTTCAAGCTCCTGCGGGCGAACCACATCGGGCTCGGTGTTGTTTTTTACACAATCGGTAAAATAGTTGATTTCATTGGCATAAGCATCGCTTTTCGGGATGCCTTCAATGCCGCTGTCATCTCCGCCGCCTGCCGTAAGCGGGGAGAGCACACTGCCGTCCTCCAAATAAATTTTAAGCTCACCGCCTGCCGCTTCAACAACCGCGTGCTCAAACTGGAAGCGGAAGCCCGACCTAAAGGGATATGCCGCGGCATACCACGAAGCCTCGGTTGAAATAAAGAAATCCCCAAATTCGTAAACGGCGGAAAAATAATCCTGCGTGGGTGTGGTGGATTTGAAAACGGTGTGATTTACGGGAGCGCCGAAGGCGTACACCATAAAATCCAAATCGTGTATATGCAAATCAAACGGAACAAGACCGCTGCGCTCACGGTCGGTCATCCAATTATCCCAGCTCCATTTCGGCCGTGTGCCGAGCCTTGTCATACTGCCGGAAAGCAGCTTGCCGTAGGTTTGTTCATCAAACAGCTTTTTAACAAACACATACTCGGGCCAGAAGCGCAATACCTGTGCCACCATAAATTTAACATTGTTTTTTGCGGCTGTGCCGTAAACCCTTTCAACATCGGCCCGTTTAAGGGAAATCGGCTTTTCGCAGATTACGTTGATACCCTTTTCCATGGCCTTAACGGCGAAATCCGCGTGCAAATAGGTGGGAAGACAAATATCCAAAATGTCAATTTCCTCTTTTGCCAGCATTTCGTCAAAATCGGTGTAGCAACGCTTACTGTCACTAAACCTGGCCATTTGCTCGGGGCGAACATCGCACAGTGCAACAAGCTGTGCATCCTCCCTTGCTTCCCAAGCGGGAATGTGTACACCGCTTATACCGCCCACACCTACAAGTGCAACCTTAAACATAGCTTTAACCTCCGTAAACCTCGGCAATAATATCACCGAGATATTTTTTTGCGTGCTTAATATCGTCGAGCTGCTTTTCGCCCTCTATTTCGCGCTCAATGGTAACATAAGAATCGTAGCCGAGCTCATGCAGCTTTTCAAACAGTGCTTTAAAATTAACCTTGCCGTCACCTATTCTTACCTCCTGCCCGAGGTCGTGACCGTTTGTGGGATAAAGTCCGTCCTTTGCGTGAATGTTACGTACATATTTGCCGAAAACATCAAGCGCATCAACAGGATTTGCCCTGCCGTAAAGAATTACGTTGGCCGTATCGAGATTAACGCCCAAATTATCGGTTCCGACCTTTTCAAAGCAACGCAACATTGTAACGGGTGTTTCCTGACCTGTTTCAAAAAGCAGGTATTGACCGTTTGCCTTGAGGTGGTTGGCTACACTCCGCACCGCAACGCAGAAGGGGGCAAACTGCGGGTCGTTGGGGTTTTCGGGAATAAAGCCCATATGGGTTACCACATCGGTAATACCGATTTTTTTGGCGAAATCGGCGCCGTCGCAGAGATTCTTAATACGTGCCGTGCGGTATTCGGGCGGCACAAGGCCGAGGGTGATTTGCCCATCGTAAAAATCCCAAACCGTGGGGCCCTCCCAGCCGCACCAAAAGGCCGAAACGGTGATTCCCTTGTCCTCTGTAAGCTTTTTGATGATTTGGGCATTTTCGTCTGTCCAAAGCTCAGGCTTCCAAGCCACAAGCTGGCAGCTGTCAAAGCCGTTTTCAAGGAGCTGATCGAATTTTCCGGCAAGCTCCTCAATATTGTTCAAGTGTACACAGGTTCCTATTTTCATATAGCTTCACCTCTGAAAAATATTGATTTTTTACTATACCTATGGTAACATATAAAAAGCGGCATATGTTAGGATTATTTTGTTTATTGCCTGTATTATTTTGACATAGGTGGTTTTGCAATTGAAGCTTAATTCCCAAAAGGAGCTAACCCCGATTGTGTACGGCGAAAGCGCGGTTAAAATCCTGCCTACCGAGTGCACTTCCGCGGGCGCGCACTGCTTCGGAACACATTGGCATGAGCGTATGGAGCTGCTTGTTGTTGAGAGCGGAAGCATAAATTTAACCCTGGGTGACAGGCATGAGTGTGCTACTCCCGGCACGGTGGCGGTTTTTATGCCGGGTCAGCCGCACGGCGGCTTTGCGGGGGAGGGCGGCGTTAAATATTATGCCGTTATGTTTGATATACGCAAATTCATAAATTCAACCGATGCTTCGGAAAAATATTTAAATCCGCTTGCCGAGCAGCGGGTACCGTTTTCGGGTGTTGTTTGCTCAAAGGAGATTTTTTCGGCGGCACTGGAGCTTTGCAGGGAGCAGCTCTCCGGCAAAAAAGCTTCATCCCTTGTTATTATGGGAGGAATTTACAGGATACTCGGGCTGCTTTACAGGGATTTTGTTGAGCTGTGTGAGCAGCCCACCGCGGCCGACAGCCGCTTTAAGGATATAACCGAATTTATCGACCGCCATTGCTGTGAGGAAATTTCCTCGGCAACGCTAAGTCGCCGCTTTGGGTATGACGAGGCGTATTTCTGCCGCCGCTTTAAGGCGGTAACGGGCTTAAAGCCCATGGAGTACATACAAATATTGCGGCTTGAGCGCGCCAAAGAAATTCTTGAGGCAGATGCGACGATTAAAATTTCTGAGCTATCTTCACTCTGCGGCTTTTCGGAACCCGGATATTTTGCACGCTGTTTTAAAAAGCATTACGGAACAACCCCCTCGGCTTATGCCGCAAGGTGATTGCGTAGCTGATGTCAGCAAACCGATTGTGCGCAATAAGCGACAAATTTTTCGGTGTTCGGGCTTGATAAAGCCCTTAAAAAATGTTACACTGTTACAACAGGAGGCGTATTTGTGTGAACAGGGTAAAAATTCTGCATTTTGCGGATATTCATATAGGTGCGGCAGAGAGCTTTTTGGGCTCTGCCGCGGTTTCAAGAAGCTGTGAGAGGCTTATGACCTTTGAAAGAATAATAGATATTGCGGCGCAAAATTCTGTAAAGCTTATAGCCGCGGCGGGGGATATTTTCGATTCCAACCGTGTAAGCCCGGAGCTTGTGCGCTCGGTGCTTGCGAAAATCGCCTCGGTGCCGGATATTAGTGTCATTTTTGCCGCGGGTAATCACGACCCGCTTGATGCCGAATCGCCCCTTGCGGGTGAGGGGCTGCCAGATAATCTTTTTGTTCTCGGCACAAGGGATGAATGTATCACCCTTGAGGATATAGGAGTGCGTGTTTACGGTCGCTCATTTGAAAGTGCATTCAGCACCGGGGCAGAGCGTTTTTCAATTGTTCCCCCGCAGGATGAAATGATTAACATTGCGGTGCTTCACGGCGATTTACGTAGCGATCTCGGCTCGGAATACAACCCGATTACTCCGGGCTTTATTCTTGAAAGCAATATGGATTACATAGCTCTGGGGCACATACACAAGCGCTCGGAAATATTAAAGCTCGGCAAAACAAGCTTTGCCTACCCCGGCTCACCCGAGGGGCTCGGCTTTGACGAAACGGGCGAAAAGGGCGTTTATGTGGGCGAGGTTTTTAAGGGCGGCTGTGAAATGGAATTTATACCTACGGCACGCCGACGTTTTTTTTGCGAAAAAATCGATGTATCCGATTGTGCCGACAGTGCCGCCGCAGCGGAAAAAATCAAAGCCGTGCTTTTTGAAGCTCACGGTACGGAATATGCCGAAAATCTTTTTAAGCTTGAGCTTGTCGGCACGGTGAAAAGTGCCGCTTGCCTTTCAATTCCCGAAATAACCGAGCGATTAAGCTCGCTTTATTACGTAAAGCTTAAGGATATGACCGAGCCCGAGGTTAATTACGACGAGCTTGCGGCCGAAATTTCCCTTAAGGGAATTTTTGTGAAAAATATGCTTGAAAAAATCAAGTGCTGTGACGAAAACAGCGCTGAAGCCCTTAAAAATGCGCTGAAGCTGGGACTGCGGGCATTTGACGGTGAGGTGAGCTTTGATGATAATTAAAAAAATAAACATTGCGGCATTCGGCGGCCTTAAAAACAAATGCATTGAGCCTAAAGGCGGCTTTAATGTGATTTACGGCGGGAACGAATACGGCAAAACCACCGTTATGAGCTTTATTAAAATGATGTTTTACGGTAACGAGCGCGGCTCATCACGGCTTGATAAAAACCCGCGGAAGAAATATACCCCATGGAGCGGGGAGCGTATGGCCGGAAGTATAGATTTTGAGCACGGCGGCAGAAGCTATCGGCTTGAAAGAGAATTTCGAGCCTCAAACTCGACCGATAAAATAACGCTTATCGATATGACCGACGGCACCCGTGAAAGCGTTTCGGGTGAGGTGGGAAGCCGCTTTTTCGGCATTTCCGCCGCGGCCTTTGAAAGATGCCTTTTTACGGGGCAATTCGGCAAGGCCGAGGGTGATGCGGCCGCCGAAAGCGAAATTAATTCAAAGCTTTCCAATATGGTAACAACGGGGGATGAATCGGTTTCATACGAGACGGTGAGCACCCGCCTGCAAAGGGCGAGGCTTGCACTCTGTTCAAAAAGCGGACGTGCCGGCGAATGTGATAAAAACAAGCTTCGCCTTTCGCAATTGCGCACCGAGCTTGAAAAAACAGAGCTTTCCCATAAAAAGCATTCGGAATACAAAACAAACGCCGAGGCGGTGCTTAAGGATCTTGAAAAGGCTGCCGCACGCGCCGCAGAGCTGAAAGTGAAAATAGAAAACGAGGCGGATGTACGCAACGCGGGCAAGCTGCGGGAGCTGCTTGAGCTGAAGACCCGACTTGATGCCTTCGGTGAGGAGCTGCACCTGTCAGACGGCTCGGTTGCCGACGGTGTTTACACCGCCAAGCTTAAATACTGCTTAAGTCGGCTTGAACGGATTGAAGGGCGCATTGCAGATAAAAAGGATGAAATCCGCCGTCTTTCGGAAAGCCTCGGCACTGCCGACGGTGCCTCCGCAGCCGAAAACGAAAAAGCGGCCGAGGCGAAGCTTGCCGAGCTAAATTCGCAGCTTGATGCAATTGCCTCAGAGCTTGAAAAAAGCAAGTCGGAGACGGCGCAGGCAGGCGGCAGGGGCAGCATAGGCTTTGCGGTGGCATTTATTGTAATTGCCGTTCTTTCCGCCTTGGGTGCAGCCGCGGCTGCGGCAATTTTCAAAATGCCGTTTCACGCGGTCGGCTTGGGCTTTACAGCCGCAGTCTCGGCAATTATCGCGTTTGTTTTGCTCCGCGGCCACAGGGCCGAAAAGAAATTTATTGAGGCCGAGCAAAGCCGTATTGAGGAAAAAACCGAGGCCTTAAAAGCAAGATATACAGCCCTTAACGGTGAAATTAATTTGGCAACCGTCAGGCTTGAGGCTACGCGTGCGGCATTGGGTGTGGGAGCGGCACTTGACGGCCGCAAGAAGCTTTTGGAGGATGCCGAGAATGCCGCCGAGGGTCTAAGGCAGGAGCACGAAGCGGCAGAGGCCGAGCTTTTGGGGCTTTTCGGGCGTTACAGGCAGGTGACCTCGCTTGATGAAGTGAAATCACAGCTTGAAGTGCTTGAAAAAAAGGCCGAGGAGCTAAAGCAGCTTAAGCAACGGCTGAATTACCTTGTACGTGACCTCGGTAATATTTCGTATGACGAGGCGCGCCGCAGGCTTGAGGCTGTTTCCGATAAGGCGGAGGCGGAGGATTTTGAGGCTCTTAAGGCCGAATATGCCACCGTTACTGATGAGCTTGCAAGAAAGCGCAACGCTCTTACCGCCGCCGAAACTGAGGACAGAATTTTAATGAAAAACCTGCCCGACCCCGCGGCCCTTAAAGCCGAAATTGCGGGTCTTGAAGAAAAAATAGGGCAGCAGGAGCGCTTTTGCGCCGCTGCCGATACCGCACTTGAGGTTTTACAGAACAGCTTTGCCGAGCTTCGCGGAAGCTACGGCTCCGCACTTGAAAAGCGTGCGGGAGAAATCTTTTCCGAGCTTACGGGCGGTGCATACGGCTCTGTGCTTATATCCAAGACCTTTGATATATGTGTGGAAGGCAAAAACGAATTTGTGAGCCGAGAGGCCGAGTATCTCAGCAGCGGTGCGGCCGATCAGGCATATTTAAGCCTGCGGCTTGCGCTTTCCTCACTTATTTTCGACCGTGTGGGTCAAATGCCCGTATTTCTTGATGACAGTCTTGCGCAGTATGATGATGAGCGAATGAGCACGGCCGTTAAATTTTTGCAAAAATATTCGGAGCACGGCCAGGTAATAATGTTTACCTGTCACCGCGCTGTGCTTGATGCCGCCGAGGAAGCCGGCGCATATGCGCTGTAAATAATATTGAACAGAAATTAAATGACGTTACAATGCGGCAGCATTGTAACGTCAAAATATTGTAGGGCTTTTTGATTCTTAATTACTGTCTTACGGAATTAAAGTAATCAACAATTCCTCGCGTGATTGCCCTGGCCTTTTGTGTGCCCTCGTTTCTGATGTTATTGAAATCGTTTAAATTGGACATAAAGCCGTTCTCTGTAAGCACCACGGGGCAGGTTGTTATGCGGCACATAAAGTAGTAATGCCACTTAAAGGTAAAGCGCTTGTAAAGTCCGGTTGAATTTTGCGTTTGGGATAAAATGTATTCGGCTGCACGCTTTGAAAAAGCATTTGAATAATATGCCCCAAAGCCGTTGCTTGCGGCCGAGGTTGAGGAATCATGGTGGATTGCAATGCAAAAATCGGGCTTTTCACGCTTTAAAACGGTCGTTTTATCGTTGGTTGAGCTTGTGGTATCGCCGGTTCTTGTCATAACCACAACCGCACCGATTTTTTCAAGCTCTGCCTTAAGCTTATAGGCAAGATCCAAATTTGCCTGCTTTTCGCAATAAGAATTTTTATAGCTTCCAAAGCCCGCAGCGCCCGGGTCCTTACCGCCGTGCCCGACATCAATAAGAATTTTGGCACCCTTTAAATCAATGCCGTATTCATTGGCCGCCACCGCGGTCTGCTTGGGGTTAAGAAAGCTGAAAACCAATCGTCCGTCGGCATCGTAAGCGCAGTCCCACCCGTAAAACGCGCCTGTTTTTTTAAGGTGTAGCCGCAGTGTTATATCCCGCACGGCAGTGCCGTCGGCGTTCATATTTTTTATCACCTCGGCGCGCGAAAAAAGCGGGTTTTGCCCGGGCACGGTAACCTCACCCTCAAAAACGGTTGCGTAGCAAAAGGTTATATCTATGTAATTAAAGGTAATATCCGTTACCGAATAATTTTGTGAGGCGGGTGCGGCGTAGCTTTGCGGCAGTAGGTCAAAATAAAATGGGGCTTTCCAATCGGTATTAACCGTAAGTGTGGTGTGTGTATCGCCGTTCTCAAGTGCGGCAAGGCTGATTTCGTTGTGGTCGGGCAGAGTACCCATATATTGCTTAACCACTGCATTTTTACCCGTATACGGCTTATCCTGACGTTCCTTGTAAACACGGTAGCCCGCACGCAGGGTAACATATTCGTTCACGGTGCCGCCGCTTTCGTAAATAACATAGTCGGGTGAGCAGTAATCCACCGTGCCGCGCGGCAAATAATTGTTTGTGGGACGCGACCAATCAACCGAGCCGTTTTTAAGTGAGGCCGAGGTTACGTTGCCGTCAAAGGTTTCGGCGGTTTCCGCAACTATTTCGGCAATATAGCCCGAGCCCACGTTCATATATTTACCGCCTGTGGGGGTGGCTTTTGCATCGTATTCCACAATAATATCGCTTCGCTTGCAGGTAACAGCTCCCGAAGAAAAGCTTTCCGTAACACCGTTATGTGTGGCGGTGTAGCGTATTTTACCGAGATTAAGGTTTTGCGCATTCCCGCTCGGTAGCTTAAATACACCGCTAAACGGGGCAAAATCGGTGTTGTCGCTTTCGGCATCCGTGCTTTCGGTAAGCACCTCCTCTGAGCCGTTAAAGGCGGCCGTAACGCGGCTGCCCTTGCGCGCGCGAACGCTTACAACAAGTGTTGAACCGCTCGGATAGGTTTGTGCGCCCGAGGGTTGGTAGCTTTGTATTATCACATATCTGTAATTCACGGTGTAAACCTGCTCCTCACCCTTGTGCAAAAAGGTGAAAACATTTTTGCCCACGTTAAGCTTTACAGTGTGTGCAAAGCCGCCGTCCTCGCTGCGCTCCGCAGCTTCACCGTTTACTGTGAGCGGCTCGGCGGGGTCCGAGGTGCCCGAAAAGGTGAATATCGGCTCGGTCACCGTAATGCTGTTGCTTTCCGGGGAGGATAGCGAAAGGCGTATGCCGTTATCCTCGGGCTCCGATACAGTAGGCACGGAGGAGGCGCAGTCGGCAGATGAGGACACATCGGTTAGGCGTGATGCCACATCGCGCGCGGCAAGCCTTGAGAGCAAAATCGCCGTGCCCGCAGCCACAAGCACGGTGAGCAGCACAGCCGATGATATTATAATAATTTTTTTGTTCCGCAAATTCATAGTTTTTTCTCCCGCAATTAAGAAAAGCTTTATTTCCGTGTTAATAAGTTATATAATATCATTATACGCAAAAAGCACCGTTTTTCAACAAAAAATTCTTAAACGGCAGGAGAAATTTTAAAATGGGAATATGCTATATTTTCGGAGCGGCCGAGGGATTGCCGCAGAGCTTTGAGGCAAACAAATCGGATATTGTGATAGCGGCGGATTACGGCCTTAAGCGGCTTGAGCAAATGGGGGTGCGCCCTGATATTGCCGTGGGGGATTTTGATTCGCTCGGCTATGTGCCAAAGGCTCCCGAGGTTCTGCGCCACCCCGTTATGAAGGACGATACCGATATTATGCTGGCGGTAAAAACGGGCTTTGAGCGCGGCTTTAACGAATTTGTTATTTACGGCGGTGTCGGCGGACGGGCCGATCACACCCTTGCAAATCTTCAAATTCTGTCATATATATCGCGCAGAGGCGGCAGGGGCTACCTATGCTTTGAAGGGTATACCGCCACTGCCGTTACCGACGGCACACTGCGGCTTTGCGGCGGCAGCGGCACAGTTTCGGTCTTTTCTGCGGGGGAGGCCGCAACGGGTGTAACCCTTAAGGGATTGCTTTATTCACTTGAAAACGCCCGCCTGGATTTTTATTATCCGCTTGGTGTAAGCAATGAATTTGCCGCAAAAGAAGCCGAAATAACCGTAAAGCAGGGCACACTGCTTGTGATTTGGCAGGGCGACCGCGGGCCGGCCGTGGGGGAGTGAGAATTTCTTTGAAAGACCAGGGCCGATTTTATATAAATACAGGTATCTTAAATATAAAAAGTGCGATTGTGTGAGAAAAATCACGCAATCGCACTTTTTAAAGGTCTAACCCAAATAATTTATGATTTCGCCCGCATCCTTAAGCACAATATCCGGCTTATCGGGTGAGGAAGCAAGTATTTCCTCGGTGGTTTCGCCGCTCATTACAAGCACGCCGAGGGCGCCCGCATTAAGCCCGCTTTTAATATCGGTATAAATTCTGTCACCCACAACCGCGGTTTTATCAAGCGGTATATCCGCTTTTTCGGCTGCAAGTCTTATCATAAGCGGGGAGGGCTTACCTATAACAAAAGGCCTTTTGCCGGTGGCATTGTAAAGCATATCACACACACTGCCGCAATCCGGCACACTGCCGAATTCCGTAGGGCAAACATAATCGGGATTTGTTGCAATGTAGGGCAGGCTTCGTGTGCAAAGCAGCATTGAAATGTCTTCAAGCTTTTTAAAGGTGAGCTCTGTATCAAAGCCCATTACAATGCACTCGGTTTTTTCGGTATCCTCGGTTATTTCAAAGCCGTTTTCACGAAGCTCGGCTTTCAGCGATTCCGTGCCGCAAACGTAAAGCCTTTTGCCGGGGTATTCCCGCTTTAAGTACCAAGCCGTAGCCTGCGATGAGGTGAGAAAATCCTCACTGTCGGCCGCAATGCCGAGACCCTTAAGCTTTTGCACATAGGCTTCAACGCTCTTTGAGGAATTATTTGTTATAAACAAATAGCGCTTTCCCGCTTTTTTTATTTCTTCAAGCAGTCCGGCCGTAAATTCAAACAGGCGGTTTCCCAAATAGAGGGTGCCGTCCATATCAAATAAAAACAGCTCTGCTTTTCTTAAGGCTTCCTTTTCCATTATTTCCTGTCTACTCCGAGCAGTGCTTTTGTCGCGTGCTCCGCATAGCGCTCTAAGAGGCCTTTGTCACGCAGGTAAAAAAGGATTGTATATCTGTCACGCAGGGTAAGGGCGCGCTTTATTCCGCGCATTACGGTATCGTAATCGCTTGTAACCTCCGGCACCTGCATGTCGGCACAGAACTTATCCACTGCATCAAAATAGGGCAAATATGGCTCAATAAGTGCTTTTAAATGCATATCCTCGGTTTCGCGGTGGAGAAGACGGTACATTTCCGCAACAAGACGGGTGCCCTCGCACACCTCAAGCCCGTGAAGATTGGGCCGCTCGCCCTTTTCCACGCTTTCAAGCTCCCACGCGTGCGCCACAATGTGCTCCGAGCCCGAGGCCGGGCGTGAATTGCCGGTAAATGCCATGCCGAGACCCGTTACCATAAAGCCTTCCATAATGCTCTTTACACATTCGGGTGAACGCTCCTTAAGGCTGTAGCCGTTTTCAAGGCACAAGTTCGTAGCTGCAATAACATCGTCGGCTATTTCCTTGCAATAGTATTCGCCGCTGTAATCCCGCGCAAGCTCCCAATCCAAAATGGCAATGTACTTACCGAACATATCGCCTATTCCCGAAAGAAGCATATCAAACGGAGCCTCGCTCATAACAAGTGTATCGGCAACAATATATTTCGGGGTGGTGCACTTAACGGTTACCTTTGTGCCGTCAAAAAGCAGGGGAGAGCCCGCTGAGGCGTAGCCGTCCATAGAGGGGGCAGTGCCCGCAATGCCGTAGGGAATGCCCACTCTGTAGGAAACAAGACGGCAAATATCGTTAACTACACCCGAGCCGACAGCCAAAATAAAATCGGGGAGGGGGGAATATTTAAAAATATCGGAATCGGCCTTGGGGTTGTAAAGGTGTATAAGCACATCGCCTATGCACCTTTCATCGGGCAGCACGTTGCCGGTTAAAATGTGCTTGTAAAGCTCCTTCCCGTCCTCAAGCAGCAGGCGCTCGGCCTCAGCTCCGAGCACTCTGTAGGTGTTTTCGTCGCAGACCATATAAATTCTGCTGTAATCCTTTAAAATTTGCGGTAGCTTTTTCACGGCCCCGCGTTCTATTATGTATTCTTCAAGCGGTGCACTGTGTACGCCCTTTTCACAGCTGCATTTTTTTTCAATCATAACATTAATCCTCCGTAAATCCTCGCATAACCTCGGGGAAGGTGCGATAATCATCTATTGTAACAAAGCCGAAATCGGATTTGTAAACGGCCTCATCGTTGCCGCCCTCACCGTAATCATCGCCCACATAGATAACCTCTGTGGGTGCGATTCCGAGTGAGCTGCAATATTTTTCAAGTGCATAGCGCTTATCAAACGGGGCGGGAGCCATATCAAAGGATGATGAGCCACCGACAAAAACCGTGTATTCCGGGAAAAGCGCTTTCACATCCTCATAAATGGCGCGGCGCTTTTTTCTGTCGGGGTCAAAGCTCAGCTTGTCCTCAATCTTTGCCGCAGTGCCCAAAAGCGGAAGTGTAACACAGCCCGAGGAATGAAATTCAACATTATCCCCCGCAAAGGAGGTATAGCCGTATCTTTCACGCAGTGCGGTCATACGCTTTTCAATTGAAGCACGGTCGATTGGGCGCTGAATATCCTCCACAATTTCTATATCCCGTGTTTTTTCGTTGTAAACCGCCGTTTGCATACCGTAATTGCCTATAATATCTATGGGGAAATGCCCCATCTGCTCAAAAATACGCCTGCACATTCCGGCGCCCGCCATGCAAAGTCGGGCTTTTTTTGCAAGTGCCTCAAGCACGGCGCGATTTTCAGCTGAAAGGGGTGTTTTGTGCTGAGTGAGTGTGCCGTCCAAATCAAAGGCGAAAAGCTTAATTTCCCTGCTCATTAAAATTCCTCTCAATCAATAGCTTTTGTGGCGATAATATCCGTTCCGAATACACCGGCTATTATTATATCACCTATATGCACGGGTGCACAAGCCTTTTTTTCATGTATCAGCCGCATAACCTCAAATATTTTATCTTTAGGCACGGGAGCGGCTGTTTTAACGCTTACCTGAGTATCCTTACGGTTTTCAACCCTTACGGTTGAGGTTACCGTTCGTGTGGGGTTGGTACATTCGTCAATTGCGTATTTTTCGCCCTTGGGGCAGCCGTTTCCCGTAACAAGTGCGGCTTTATCGGTTATTTCAACCGAAAGTGAGCAGCCTCGCGGGCAGATTATACAGGTTAAACTTCTTTTCATTGCAATTCCTCCAGGCTTACGGTTATTTTTGATTTTGCAAGCGGTAGCTTTTCGGCCTTTACCGTAAGCTTTTCCATTTCACCGGGCGCGGCCTTAAGCCTTACGGCCGTTGCCAAAATTTCGTCTCCGCTTTTAACGGTGTATTTTACCCGCCCGAAGGGGTTGCTTACCCGCAGGAACAAATCCACGTCACTCCCGCAGTCAAGGTTTATGCGCTGCGGCAAGACATAGCGAACGCCGTTTCCCGCCTCGGTTGTTATCCTTTCGCCGCCGTGCTTTCCGCTCAGCACATAAGCTGCGGCACCGCGGCCCGCAAGCTCGGCCTCGTCCGATACATAGTCAACCAAATCGTGCACCTGAAGCACATTGCCGCAGGCAAAAATTCCGTCACATTCGGTTTGCCGCCGTTCATCCACCACGGCGCCGCTTGTTATACCGTCCATTGCAATGCCGGCGTTTCTTGTGAGCTCGTTTTCGGGGATTAAACCAACAGATAAAAGCAGTGTGTCACACGGAATATAGCGACGTGTGCTTTCTATAATACGGTGGTTTTTATCAACCTCGGCCACGGTTACCCCTTCAAGGCGGTCACGCCCGTGTATTTCGGCCACCGTGGTTGAAAGATAAAGCGGTATTCCGAAATCCTCAAGGCACTGAACAATGTTTCGCTTAAGCCCGCCCGAATAAGGCATAAGCTCACAAACGGCCTCAACCTTTGCGCCTTCAAGTGACATTCTTCTTGCCATAATAAGCCCTATATCACCCGATCCCAAAATCACAACGCGCCTGCCTACGGAAAAGCCCTCGCAGTTCATAAGCTTTTGTGCGGTGCCAGCGCTGTAAACGCCTGCGGGACGTGTGCCGGGGGTGTTGAGCGCACCGCGGCTTCTCTCTCGGCAGCCCATTGCAAGCACAACCGCCTCTGCCTTTATTTTAAGCAGCCCCTCGGTGCTTTGCGCGGTTACGGTTTTATCCGGCGAAATATCGGTCACCATGGTTTCGGGGTAAACCTTAATTCCGCGTTCACGCACCTTTTCCTCATAAACCGCGGCATATTCGGGGCCGGTAAGCTCACGCCCTAATTTGTGAAGACCGAAGCCGTTATGTATGCACTGCTTTAAAATGCCGCCGAGGCTTTCCTCGCGGTCTATTATGCAAACATCCTTAACACCGCTGTCAAAAGCGGCCACAGCCGCCGCCATTCCCGCAGGGCCGCCGCCGACCACCGCTATTTTATGGTTAACAAACATCTCAAATCCCTCACATTCTGCCGATAACGGCTACAGAGCTTCCGCCCTTTTTGGTTATCTCGGTTTCATCAAGCTCGGCTTCGCGGGCTATCAGCTTCATAACATACGGCATACAAAAGCCGCCCTGACAACGCCCCATACCCGATCTTGTGCGGCGCTTTATGCCGTCAATATCGCAGGGCTTAGGATTGCGGTGAAGCGCAGCTGCAATCTCACCCTCGCTAACCTGCTCACAGCGGCAGATAATTCTGCCGTATGCGGGATTTTTCTTTATAAATTCATCCTTTTCGTCATCACTGAGCTTTTTAAAGGCGTGGGTATCCTCCCTTTGCGGGTTAAAGCTCGGGTTTTCCTTGAAAACAGCCCCCTCGGTTTTTAAGAGCTCGGCAATATATTCCGCAATTGCAGCACATGAGGAAAGTCCCGGAGAATCAATCGCCGCCGCGTGAATAAGGCCCTTTACACGCTTTGAGGCTTCAATTATAAAATCGCCGCCGGCAGCAGAAGCCCTAACCCCCGAAAAGGAGGTTATAACGGCACGTGTGTTAACCGTGGGCACGCTTTTTTTCGCAAGTGCCGCCACTGCTTCAAGGCCTGCTGCGGTGGTTTCGGTGCTTTCGGGTGAAGGCTTTTTTTCGGCTGTGGGCCCCAAAAGCAGGTTTCCGTCTGCCGTGGGGGTGACTAAAATTCCCTTGCCGTTTGCGGTAGGCACCTGAAAAACAGTGTGAGACACGGTGCCGCCCTCGGCCTTGTCAAGCAGCATATATTCGCCTGCCCGCGGGATTATTTCGCAAAGCTCATCACCCGCAAGCTCGGCAATTTTATCAGAATAGGCACCGGCACAGTTTACAAGATACTCTGCGGTTATCTGTCTGCCGTCGGCAGAGCAAATTCTAAAGCCGTCCTTCTCACGCACTATTGCCGTTACCTCGTAATTTGTGAGTAGCTCGGCACCGTTATCCATAGCGTTGCCCGCCGCGGCAATTGTGAGTGCATAGGGACAAATTATGCCTGCGTTTGTAACAAGCAGAGCCTTGGTAACCTCGCTTGATAAGCGCGGCTCAAGCGCACGTGCTTCATCACCCGAGAGTATTTTCATACCCTCAATGCCGTTTTTAAGGCCTCTTTCGTAAAGCTCGTCTATTGCGGGCTCCTCCTCACTGCCAAAAGCCACAACAAGTGAGCCGTTGTTTTTGTGAGGCACGTTAAGCTCACGTGCCGCCTTGTACAAAAGCTCAACTCCGCGTGCATTAAGGCTTGCCTTAAGAGTGCCGGGCTCCGGGTCAAAGCCGCCGTGTATAATGCCGCTGTTTGCCTTTGAAGCGCCCATGGCCACGTCATTTTCCTTTTCAAGCATACAAACCGAAAGCCCGCGCCTTGTAAGCTCCCGCGCGGTCATGGCTCCCACAACGCCCGCACCTATAATTGCCACATCGTAAATCATTTTTTCAACCTTTCCTTTCAAAAAAAGAAGAACGAAAACATGACGGTGAAAGGCACCGCCGTGTTTCCGCTCTCTTAATTCTCCGCAGATTTATTATTTATTCTTCTATTGAAAATACCACGTTTTCAAGCTTGCAAAGCGAGGAAACGTCCAAATCAATTCGTTTATCGGTTACAATATTCAAGCCCACGTTGCCATGAATGTTGCTTTTCGGGGCGAATATTTGGTATGTAAAGCTTTCCTTAATTATTTCCTCAAGGCGGCTTATCACGCTGTTCACCGCATAAGCATTATCAAGCTCAAGATAAATCACCTCGGCCGATTTGCGCTTGCGCTCAAACCGAGAAAACAAAATTATTGTGCTTAAAAACAGCACCGTTACAGTAACGGCACCAACATAATAGCCGTAGCCTACCGCCACGCCTATTGTGCCTGTAGTCCACACACCGGCCGCTGTGGTGAGGCCCGTTATCATATTGTTGGATTTTAAAATAATCATTCCGGCACCCAAAAAGCCTATTCCCGAAATCACCTGAGCCGGTATTCGGAAAACATCGCCGTTGTTACCGAGGGCATTTGCCACAAACATACTCGTCATACTTGTCATACATGAGCCCAGGCAAACCAAAATGTGGGTTCGCATTCCGGCGGCACGACCGTGCCGTGCGCGCTCACTGCCTATAAGTCCGCCTATTATAACGGCAAGCAGGGCACGCACAACGGTTTTAAGCAAAAAACCGTCTGCCGCAAGCAAATATAAATATTTCACCTGAAATCACCTCCCGCGAGGCAATGCGTCAGCTTCGATTGTCTCGTTTGTATTCTATTCTAAATACTGTGCCATAATTCCTTTTTTCCGGTTGAAACGGCAAGTGCCCCAACGGAAAGTGCCGCCGTTGCTTCCTGCTTTGTTTCTATAAGCCCGCCCGCTATCACGGGAACCGACTGCGCCGAAAAAAATCGCAAAGCCTTGGGAATAACGCCCGGCATAATTTCAATTAAATCAGGGCGTGAGCTTTCAAGCATTTCCGTAATGGAGGACATCCCCTTGGAATCAAGCACAAAAAAGCGCTGAACCGCCGCAAGTGAGCAATCGTGCGCCGCACGTATAAGCTGGCTTCTGGTTGAAATTATCCCGTCCGCACCGAGGCTTTTAAGCCACTCGACACCGTATTTATCCTTGCCGATGCCGTCGGTCAGGTCTATGTGCACAAAAACCGTCTTCCCGAGAGCCTTGGCTGCGGCAATATCCTCCGCCGCGGTGAGTATTCCAGCACCTAAATGAAACAGAACCTCCGCATCCGAGGCAACGGCGGCCCGCCAGCCCGCACGGTCGGTTGCGGCAATAATCGGAGTGCGCTCAAGCGCCTCAATTATGCAAGAATTCATATAACCCCTCCAAACATAAAAAGACGCAAAGCGACCAAGGCCTTGCATCTCTCTAATCTCCTTACATATTATAACGCAAAATCCCCGCTTGTCAAGAGCGTTTTTTTGCTTAGGCAGCTACGGATTATTTAGTGTGACAGCAGGCGCCGCGCGGCACTGCAAAGGGCAAAGACAGCAATATCCGTTGCAACAACGGTTGCACCTACCGGAGTACCCGCCAAAACGGCAATTAAAATCCCCAAAACGGCGCAGGTGACCGAAATCACCGCAGAGCACACCGTTACGGCCTTAAAGCTTTTAAAAAGCCGCATAGCCGAAAGCGCGGGGAAAACCACAAGCGCCGAAATAAGCAGTGAACCCACAAGGCTCATTGCCAGCACCACAACAACCGCCGCAATAACCGCAAGCAGCAGGTTGTAAAGTTCGGTTTTTGTACCTACGGCCTTTGCAAAATCCTCATCAAAGGTAACGGCGAAAATTTTATTGTAAAGCAAAACAAACACCGCCGTAACAAGCAGTGAAAGCACCGCACACAGTATAACCTCTTTTTGGGTGAGGGTTAAAATAGAGGTGGAGCCGAAAAGCGTACTGCACACATCCCCCGATAAATTCGGTGATGTACCGAATAAATTCATTAACAGATAGCCCACCGCCAGCGCGCCGACCGAAAGCATTGCCACGGCGGCATCACCGCGAACGCCGCTTTTTTGCCCGCCGCGCAGTAAAAGCACCGCACATATAACGGTTATCCCGAGTGTCAGCGGCATATCGTTTGAAAGACCGAGTACCGCCGCCACCGCCATTGCCCCAAAGGCAACGTGCGAAAGACCGTCACCTATAAACGAAAAGCGCTTAAGCACCAAAATTACGCCGAGCAGTGCCGAGCAAAGCGAAATAAGCACGCCCACAATAAGGGCGTAGCGCACAAACGGGTAGGAAAAATAGGCACTCAGCCTGTAAATCAGCTCAGTCACGGTTTTTCCCCCCTTCATGGTGTGCTCCGCCGCACAACGGACATTCGGCATATTCAAAGGCGGGGCCGAAAAACGCATTTTCCCCTATGTGAAGAACACTGTCGGCATAGGTGAGAGCCGCCGATATATCATGTGAAATCATAATCACGGTAATGCCGTCGTTGCGGTTAAGGCTGTAAATCAATTCATACATTTCCTTTGCGGCGGCAGGGTCAAGCCCGGTAACGGGTTCATCAAGCAAAAGCATTTTTTTTGCGGCACAAAGCGCCCGCGCAAGCAACACACGCTGCTGCTGCCCGCCCGAAAGCTCCCTGTAGCTGTGACCCGATAAATTAGCTATGCCCATTTTTTTCATTGCCGCTTCCGCAAGGCGTTTTTCCTCCTTGCCGTAAAAAAATCCGCCGCGGCACCTGCTTTGCCCGCCCGAAAGCACAATTTCGCGCACCGAAGCGGGAAAATCCCGCTGAAAATCCGTTTGCTGCGGCAAATAGCCTATTTCGGTTCCTTTAAGCCCGTCTCCCGTGGTAATGCTGCCGCCGACAACCGGCAAAAGACCCAAAACGGTTTTCATAAGCGTGCTTTTACCCGAGCCGTTTTCACCGAGAACACAAATATATTCGCCCTTTTCAACACTGAAATTAATGCCGCTTAAAACGGTTTTTCCGCCGTAGCCTACGGCTAAATCGCGGCAGATAAGCTGTGCCACACCTATACCCCCTTTTTTAATTCAAGGCTTTTTTCAAAACCTCAAGATTATCCGACATAGCCGAAAGATAGCTTATGCCGCTTTTTATATCCTCCGCCGCAACCGCCTGCATAGAGCAAAGGCTCAAAACCGAGGGCTTTACGCCGTTTGCACCGTTTACTATTGCTTCGGCTGTTTTTTGCCCCGCTCCGTCCACCGTTAAAACACAGGGTAAATTAAGCTCCTCAAGCTTTTTCACAAGAAAGGCAACGGTTTCAAAGGAGGCACCCGTTTCGGCAGAGCAGCCGGGGAATGCGGCATAATATGTGAGTGAGTAATCCTCGGTTAAATAGCGAAAGGGAAAACGGTCCCCGAAAAGCAGGGTTTTGCGCTTTGCGGCGGCCACTGTGCTTTCGTATTCGCTGTCAAGTGCGGAAAGCTCGGCAAGGTAATTTTCAAGCCTTTCCGAAAAATAATCCTTTTTTTCGGGGGAAAGCCTGCACAGTGCCTCGAAAATGGCAGTGCAAAGGCTTTTGGCATTTTTAAGCGAAAGCCACACGTGCTCATCGATTTCCTCAATGTCACTGCTGTTTTCGCTTTGCATACCCTCAACCGTTTCCTCGGTTTTGAGCGCCGCGCCCAAAGCCTCGGTGAGCTTTACCGTTTGCCTGTTTTCGGCACTTGTGCGGTCGATTTTTTCGGTCCATTCGTCCGATTCACCGCCGACATATACAAAAAGCCCGCAGCTTGAAATATCAACAATATCCCCGGCGGTCGGTTGGTAGCTGTGTAAATCCACACCGTTGTCGGTAAGCAGGGTAATTTCAAAATTTTTTGCCTCGTCACCCAAAATATTAATTACCCAATCATAGGCGGGAAAAACGGTTGTGACGATTTTTATTTTATTTGACTGTGCCGTGCCCTCACCGCACCCCGCAAAAATGCCCGAAAACAGGCAAAGCGCAAGAAAAGCACAAATAATTTTTTTCATAAAACAGGGGCCTCCGAGTCAATTTGCAATTCATTTGCAAATTAGTATAACACGGGAGAGGGCATAAGTCAAGGCGATTTAACCCCAAAATCAACAAAATCACCTTCGGATATTTTTTCCGAAAGGTGATTTGCTGTGTTTTATGTGAAATAGATTTATATGTGTGTGATTGATGTGCCATGGCAGGTAACAACGCGAAGTGCAGAAAAATGCTCCGCAAGCAGATTTTTCAAGGGCTCGGTTACAACATCCTCTGTGTTAAAGTGACCTGCATCAAACACGGTAATACCGAGCCGCTCGGCATCAATAAACACATTGTGCTTAACATCGGCTGTTACAAGGGCATCACAGCCGTGGCGTGCGACCTCACAAAGGTAGCCTCCGCCGCTGCCCGAGCACAAAAGCAACCGCTCTATCGGGGCGGAGGTTTTGTTGAATTTAACACAGCCGCCGAGACGGGATTTTATAAGCCGTGCCACAGCCTCCGATGAAAGCGGAGACGGCAATTTGCCTGTGTTTAAAAGATACCCGTCTGCCGCGGCAACCTTTTTAACCTCGCAAAGCCCGAGGGCAGCCGAAAGCGCATCATTTACGCCACCCGTGCCCACATCAAGATTTGTGTGCATTGATATTACCGAAATGCCGCTTTTAATAAGCTCATAAGCCACAGAGCCCGCAAGCACGTTTTTCAGCGGCTCGAAAATTACGGGGTGATGCGTTATTATCAGCCCGCAGCCGTTATCGCGTGCCGCCTGTATTGCGGCGGGGGTGCAGTCAAGTGAGACAACCGCACCCGTTATTTCGGCATTCGGGTCACCTGCCAAAATTCCCACATTGTCAAAATCACAGGCAGTATCAACGGGGAAAAGGGTGTTTAAAAATTCAAATACCTCACGTACCGTCATTTTTTCAACACCCGCCTACGCCTTTTTGGTAAAGGAGTCCTTCAAAGCGACCGTGCGGTTGAATACCGGGTGTTCCTCGGTGCTGCTTTCATCTGCACAGAAATATCCGAGCCTCATAAACTGAAAGGCCTTTCCCGGTTTTACACCGCACAGTGATTTATCTATACGGCAACCGTTTAGCACCGTGAGAGAATCGGGATTAAGGTTATCCGCAAAGGAGGAAACCCCCTCCTCGTCACTGGGATTCGGAACATTGAAAAGTCGGTCGTAAAGCCGTACCTCCGCTTCAACCGAACAGTCGGCACTGACCCAGTGCAGTGTGCCCTTAACCTTTCTGCCGTCGGCTGTTTCACCGCCGTAGCTTTCGGGGTCATAGGTGCAGTGCACGGCGGTAATGCTGCCGTCCTCAGCCGTTTCGTGTGAAGCATACTTAATGTAGTACGCACCCTTAAGCCGTACCTCCTTTTGGGGGCACAGGCGGAAATATTTTCCCGGTGGGTCAAGCATAAAGTCATCCTGCTCGATAAACAGTTCTCTCGAAAATGTAACCGTGCGCTTGCCGAGCTCCGGCTTATTCGGATTCACATCAATCGCAATTTCCTCGCGCTTGTCTTCCGGGTAATTATCAATAATTATTTTCAGCGGGCGCAAAACCGCCATTGCGCGGTCGGCGTTTTCGTTCAGGTTATCCCTTACACAGGCTTCAAGCAGAGCGTAATCAATAACGCTGTAGGCCTTGGAAACACCGATTTTATCCACAAAATCACGTATAGCCTCGGCAGGGTAGCCGCGGCGGCGCATACCGCAAAGGGTGGCCATTCGCGGGTCGTCCCAGCCGCTTACAAGCCCGTCATTCACAAGCTTTAAGCACTTGCGCTTGCTGGTCAGGGTGTAATTAAGATTCATACGCGCAAATTCTATTTGGCGCGGCGGTTGCGGAATGTCAAGCACCTGTAAGAACCAATTGTAAAGCGGGCGGTGATTTTCAAATTCAAGCGAGCAAAGTGAGTGCGTAACCCCCTCGGCGGCATCGCTTAAGGGATGTGCGAAATCATACATCGGGTAAACGCACCATTTATCGCCGGTGCGGTGGTGTGTTGCCCGCATAATGCGGTAAACCACGGGGTCGCGCATATTTATGTTGGGCGACGCCATATCTATTTTTGCACGCAAGACCATAGCCCCGTCGGGAAATTCGCCGTCGGTCATTCGGCGGAAAAGCTCGCGTGTTTCCTCAACCGGTCGGTTGCGGTAGGGGCTTTCGGTGCCGGGCTCTGTTAGGGTGCCGCGCATTTCGCGGATTTCATCCGCCGAGCCTTCGTCAACATAGGCAAGCCCCTTGTCAATAAGCTTTAGGGCACACTCGTAAAGAAAATCAAAATAATCCGAGGCATAATAAACATTATTCCACTTAAAGCCGAGCCATTCTATATCCTGCTTTATGGCATCAACGTACTCAACGTCCTCCTTGGAGGGATTGGTGTCATCAAGGCGCAGATTACAGCTTCCGCCGTATTTTTCGGCGGTGGAAAAATCAATGCATATTGCCTTGGCATGGCCTATGTGCAGGTAACCGTTCGGCTCCGGCGGGAAACGGGTTTGAATGTGGTCGTAAACCCCGCTCTTTAAATCTTCATCAATAAAATCGTGTATAAAATTAGAGGAAACGGCGGCTTCGCCGTTTTTAATTTCTTCCGACATAATTTTTCCCCCTTAATTAATTGCTCTGTTTATTCTTTCAATACAGCGGTCATACCCCAAAACGCGCATAATACTGCACAAATCGGGGGTATTTCGTCTGCCGGTTATCGCAATGCGAAGCACCGTGCTCAAATCCCCGGCGTGCCCCTTGTAGGCCTCGGGGTTTGCCTTGTACTGCTTGGTTTCGGCCGCAAAGCCGATTTCGGGAGCAATGCTCTTTATCACATCAAACCAGGCGGTGCCCTCGTCCTCCGGGTTGTAGAGTGCGGAATAGCGCCTTAAAAATTCCTTGGCATCCTCAGGCGAAATTCCGTCGGGCAGGGTTAAATCCTCGCGGTAAAGCTCGGGGAAGAAGTAGGAAAAATATTCCTCGGCTTCGTCCCATTTGGCTATATCCTTTCGGGGCTTCGGCTTGTCACGGTCAATGGAAAGCATTGCAACCGTGTAATCGCGGTCACGTGTAAGCAGAGCGTAAAGCTCGGGGTTAAATTCCGCCGCCCAGGCGGTAAGACGGCTGTAAACCTCCTCACCCGAGAGCCTTGAAATTATTGTTTTACTTACGTCGTTCAGCTTGTCCCCGTCAAACAGTGCACCGGAAACACTCATCTTTTTAAGATTGAACTTAAATTCGCCGCACGGCTTTTCCGCATTTGCTCTGCGCCAATCCTCAAAATCCGAGGCGGCAATTGTCATAAGATATTCCGTAACGCACTCCGGCTCGTACCCAACCTCCGCAAAGAAGTGCACGGCGGCCTCGGGGTCCTTACGCTTTGAAATTTTGCGTTTCGAGCCGTTTTCAAGCTTCATAATGGGGGAAATGTGGCCGTATTTCGGCGGCTTAAAGCCCAAAAGCTTAAAAAGCTGCAGGTGCTTCGGCACAGAGGAAATCCACTCATCCCCGCGAAGCACGTGGGTTGTGCGCATTAAATGGTCGTCAATCGCGTGGGCAAAGTGGTAGGTCGGTATTCCGTCGGATTTTAAAATAACAAAATCCTCATCATTTTCCGGCATTTCTATTTTGCCCTTTATGCAGTCCTCAAAAACAACCCGGTTTTCTTCACTGCCGGGGGAGCGCAGGCGCACAACAAAGGGGCGACCCTCAGCAACAAGCCTTTCCGCTTCCTCATAGCTTATGTTTCTGTGGCGTGCCCATTCACCGTGATAGCCCGTGCGAACCTTCTCGGCCTCCTGGCTGGCGCGCATTTCTTCAAGCTCCTCTGCCGTGCAAAAGCAGGGGTAGGCAAGCCCGCGTCGTATCAGGTCCTTAGCGTAGGCTTTGTAAATCTCGGCACGGTCGCTCTGCCTGTAGGGGCCGTAGCTTCCCACCTGCTGTTCACCGTTAACAAAGCCCTCATCCGCATTTATGCCGAAGCGTGCAAGGCCGCCCATAATATCGGCCGTGCCGCCCTCAACCTCTCTCTTTTTATCGGTATCCTCTATTCTGGTGTAAAAAATACCGCCGCTTGCAGTTGCGGTAATGCGGTTTACAAGTGCCGTAAAAAGTGTGCCCAAATGCAAATACCCCGTGGGGCTCGGGGCTATTCTAGTCACACGTGCCCCCTCGGGGAGTGCACGCGGCGGGTAGAGTGCCTCGTAATAATCGGGTGTGTGTGTTATGTCGGGCAGTAAAAGCTCGGCCGTTTTTTCGTAATCGTTCATAATTTCCCTGCTTTGTCAGTTATTTGCCAAAAGCTTGTTAAGCTCGCGCATAAATGTGTTAATATCCTTAAATTGGCGGTAAACGGAGGCAAAGCGCACGTATGCCACCTCATCTATTTTTTTAAGCCGTTCCATAACAAGCCTGCCTATTTCCTCGCTGCTTACCTCACGCTCAAGTGAATTTTGAAGCACCGATTCGATTTCGTCAATCATTTTGTCAAGCATATCTATTGAAACGGGGCGCTTTTCACAGGCACGCAAAAGCCCGTTCATAAGCTTGTTGCGGTCAAAGGACTCACGCGAGCCGTCCTTCTTAATTACAATCACGGGCAGTGACTCTATTATTTCATAGGTGGTAAAGCGCTTGCCGCAGCCTAAGCACTCGCGGCGGCGGCGTATTCTTTGCCCCTCATCCGTCGGGCGGGAATCGATAACCTTGCTTTCTTCAAAGCAGCAAAAAGGACATTTCATACCGTTTCTCCTAACAATTTATTAAAAAGCACTTGTATTATACAATATATGGTAGTAAAATACAAGTAAAAAAACAAATTTCAAAACGGAGGAAATTACTATGTCGGCTATTCAGCTTTCGGCACCGCAGAGCGGAGATACACTTGTTGTTATGCACACAAGCATGGGGGATATTAAAATTAAGCTTTTCCCCGAAAAGGCACCCCGCACGGTGGAGAATTTCGTAACACATTCAAAAAACGGTTATTACAACGGTCTTAAATTTCACCGTGTTATAAACGATTTTATGATTCAGGGCGGCGACCCGCGCGGTAACGGCACAGGCGGCGAATCTATTTGGGGCGGCAGCTTTGAGGATGAATTTTCGCCCGAGCTTCACAATTTGCGCGGCGCACTTTCAATGGCAAATTCGGGACCCGATACCAACGGCAGCCAGTTTTTTATAGTTCAGGCAAAAAGTGTTCCCGAAAATATGCTTGAGCAAATGCGTGAGCTTGAGGACAGGGGCTTTCCCGCAGAGATAACAAAGGCCTATGAGGAGCTCGGCGGCACACCGTGGCTTGATTTTCGTCACACGGTTTTCGGTATGGTTTACGATGGAATGGATGTGGTGGATGCCATTGCCGCAGTCCCCGCAAAAAACGATGCACCGCTTGAGGATGTTATTATTACGGGAATCGATGTGCTGTAAGTCGGAAAGAGACAAGCCGAGCTTGCAATAAAGCCGTAAAGCTGATATAATTAGGCAAAACAGAAAAGGATATGGTGATTAAAATGTCAGAACAGGAAAAACCGTCCGGTTGCTCGGGCAATTGCGCCTCCTGCGGCGAAAGCTGCGCCTCACGTGAGCCGCAAAGCCTTTTGGAGCCAACGGGAGAATATAACAGCATAAAGCACGTTATCGCCGTGGTAAGCGGCAAGGGCGGTGTAGGCAAATCTATGACAGCCGCCATGCTCGCCGTGCTGTTAAGAAGAATGGGTCGCTCGGTTGGCATACTCGATGCCGATATTACCGGCCCCTCGGTGCCCAAAACCTTCGGAATAAATGCGCGTGCTTACCAGAACGAAATCGGTATTATTCCCGCAGAAACCGCAACCGGCATAAAGCTTATGTCAATCAACCTTTTGCTTGAGGAAAAGGATATGCCCGTGCTTTGGCGCGGCCCTGTAATTGCGGGGGCGGTAAAGCAATTTTGGCACGATGTTGTGTGGGGTGACCTTGACTACCTTATTATAGACTGCCCGCCGGGAACCGGGGACGTGCCGCTTACGGTCTTCCAATCCATCCCGATAGACGGCGCCGTTATTGTAACCTCTCCGCAGGACCTGGTTTCGCTTATTGTGAAAAAGGCCTGCAATATGGCAAGAATGATGGAAATTCCGATTTTGGGAATCATAGAAAATATGAGCTACCTGCTCTGTCCCGACTGCGGCAAAAAGCTTCGCATTTTCGGCAAGGGCAGCGGTGCTGTGGCAGAGGAGCTCGGACTGCCGCTTTTGGCCGAGCTGCCTATAGACCCCGACCTTGCAAGCCTTGTGGATAACGGAGAATTTGAAAAATTCACCTGCACTGCGCTTGAAAACGCCGCGCGGGAAATAGATAAAAAGTTTTTTTCGTAGAGCCTTGTTTTAAGAGTAGCCAAATGAAAAAAATCGTAATAATAGGCGGCGGCGCGGCAGGGCTTATGGCGGCGTGCAGCGCGAATTTTAAATATAAAGACGGAGGCGCGGAAATTACCGTGCTTGAAAAAAACGAACGCCCCGGCAGAAAGCTTATGATAACCGGCAAGGGGCGTTGCAATGTTACAAACAACTGCGAAGTGCCCGAGCTTATGGCAAATGTTCCGAAAAACGGCAAATTTTTGTATTCCGCATTTTCGGGCTTTCACCCAAAGGATGTTATGACCTTCTTTGAGAAGCTTAGGGTGCCGCTCAAAACCGAGCGCGGCGGCAGGGTTTTCCCCGTGTCGGACAGGGCTGCGGATATTGTGGATGCGCTTGTAAATGCCGCAAGGAGCGGCGGCGCACGCATTATGCAGGGCAGTGCCGAGGAAATTTTAACCGAAAACGGCGCCGTTACCGGAGTGAGGCTTAAAAACGGAGATACGCTTTCGGCAGACAGTGTAATTTTGGCAACGGGCGGAATGTCCTACCCGCTTACCGGTTCCACGGGGGACGGCTACAAAATGGCGGCCGCCTGCGGACACACGGTTGAGGAAACTATAGGCTCTCTGGTTCCGCTTGAGGTGCATGAGGGCTTTTGCGAAAGGCTTGCGGGGCTCTCACTTAAAAACATTACGCTTACGGTTTTTGAGGAAGGCAAAAAAAAGCCGATTTTTTCCGAAATGGGCGAATTGCTCTTTACCCATTTCGGCATTTCGGGGCCGCTAACATTAAGTGCCTCGGCGCATATGCGGCGTATGGATAAGGGCGGCTTTACGGCGGTAATCGATTTAAAGCCCGCACTAAGCCAAGAACAGCTTGACAGGCGTATTTTGCGGGATTTTGAGGAATGTAAAAACAAGGCGCTTTCAAATTCGCTTGACGCGCTTTTGCCTAAAAGCCTTATTCCCGTTATAATAAAGCTTTCGGGTATTGAACCCGCAAAAAAGGTAAATTCCGTAACGCGCACCGAGCGGGAGCGGCTTTGTGAGGCTTTAAAGGGGCTTACACTGCACATAACCCGCAAAAGACCGATTGAGGAGGCAATTATAACCTCGGGCGGTATTTCGGTTAAGGAAATAGACCCCAAAACAATGGCCTCGCGTTTGGTAAACGGGCTTTATTTTGCGGGGGAGATTATTGATGTTGATGCCTACACGGGCGGCTTTAACCTGCAAATAGCGTTTTCAACCGGCTTTGCGGCCGGTAATAACGCATAGGCCGCTTCGGACTATTCAAACTAAGGAGCTTAATTTAATATGATTTCGGTTGCGATAGACGGGCCGGCGGGAGCCGGCAAAAGCACAATAGCAAGGGCGGCGGCAGAGCGGCTCGGATTTATTTATGTTGATACGGGGGCCCTTTACCGCGCGGTTGGGCTTAAGTTTATACGGAGCGGAGCGGACATAGCCTCCGACACGGAAACCGAAAAACTGCTTGCCGAAACAACGGTTGAAATCCGTTTTTCAAACGGTGAGCAGCACGTTTTTTTGGACGGCGAGGATGTTTCGGGGCTTATTCGCACTCCCGAGACTTCAATGACGGCCTCTGCGGTTTCGGCAAAGCCGGCAGTAAGGGCATTTTTGCTTGAAATGCAGCGCAGGGCCGCGCGGGAAAGCAACGTTATTATGGACGGACGGGATATAGCAACGGTGGTTTTGCCGAATGCGGATGTGAAAATATTTCTTACAGCCTCGGTTGCGGCACGTGCAGAAAGGCGTTGGCGTGAGCTTTGCGAAAAGGGCGAGTGCGTGAGCTTAGATGAGGTTTGCGCGGATATTGAAAAGCGGGATTACAACGATGCTCACAGGGCGGCGGCCCCCTTAAGACAGGCCGAGGATGCCGTGCTTGCGGATACCTCGTTTCTTACGCTTGAGCAATCGATTGAGCTTGTTCTTAAAATAATTACGGAAAGGGTTAAAACGGCTTGAAGATAACACTTGCTAAAACGGCGGGCTTCTGCTTTGGGGTGAACCGCGCCGTGCAAACGGTTTATTCCCTGCTTGACAGCGGCAGGCGGGTGTGCACACTCGGCCCCATAATTCATAATGACCAAATGGTGGCTGAGCTTGAAAGGCGCGGCGTGAGAACCGTTTCCTCCCACACCGAGGTTGCGCAGGGTGAGGCTTTGGTAATTCGTTCACACGGGGTTCCCGCCGAGCTTTATGCCGCGGCCGAGAGGGACGGAACGGAAATTGTTGATGCCACCTGCCCCTTTGTTGCCAAAATACACGAAATAGTGGCCCGAAAAAGCAGTGAGGGGTATACTACCGTAATTGCCGGTGACCCCGAGCACAGTGAGGTAATCGGCATTGTGGGGCACTGCTCGGGGGAGGCTTATGTTGTTTCAAATGCGGCCGAGCTTGGAGAAATGCTCAAAAAAAATCAAAATTTCGCAGAAAAAAAGGTTATTTTGGTTTCACAAACCACCTTTAATACCGAAGAAATAAAAGAAATTCGCAAAATTTTAAAAAAAGTGTGTACAAATGCGAAAATATTTGATACAATATGTAATGCGACCTTTTTGCGTCAGCAGGAGGCACATGAGCTTGCGGCCGTGAGCGATGCAATGGTTATTGTGGGCGGCAGGCACAGCTCTAACACCGCAAAGCTTTTTGAGGTGTGCAGTGCGGAATGCGGCAGGGCGTATCTTGTTGAAACGGCAGCGGAGCTTTCCGGTCTTTCGTTCGACGGGTGCCGCTCGGTAGGGGTCGTTGCGGGCGCATCTACGCCTGCGGGTATTATAAAGGAGGTTATTAAAACCATGTCGGAAAATTTACAACCGGTGGAGGAACAGACGGAGGTAAAAGAATCTGTTCAAAAAAGCTTTGAGGAAATGACGGACGAGGAGGCATTTGAGGCCTCGCTCAGCAGCTTGACGGGTGACCAGAAGGTGGAAGGAACGGTTATTGCCGTTAATTCGGGCGAGATTTCGGTGGACATCGGCAGGGGCGTTACAGGCTATGTTTCCGCCGCCGAATATTCTCAAGACCCCGACGTTAAGCTTACGGACGAGGTAAAGGCGGGCGATAAGCTCAAGCTTATCATTATGAAAATCAATGACCAGGAAGGAACCGCAATGCTTTCAAAGCGTCGTTACGATGCTATTGCCGGTTGGGACAATATAGTTGCCGCCAAGGATTCGGGCGAAATCGTTACGGGCGTTGTCAGAGAAATAATCAAGGGCGGCGTTGTTGCTTATTCAAACAACATTCGTGTTTTCATTCCCGCATCGCAGGCAACCGCATCACGCGGTGAGCCGCTTGAGGATTTAAAGGGCAAGGAGGTTTCCTTCCGCATTATCGAAATCGGTCGCGGCCGCAGGGCTGTGGGCTCAATCCGCAGTGTGCTTAAGGAGCAGCGCAAGGCTGCCGAGGACAAGCTGTGGGAGACAATCGCCGTGGGCGATCGCTTCACGGGTGTTGTTAAGTCACTCACAAGCTACGGTGCCTTTGTGGACATCGGCGGTGTTGACGGAATGATACATATTTCCGAGCTCTCCTGGCAGAGAATTAAAAATCCGTCGGAGGTAGTGCTTGTTGGCGATACCGTTGAGGTATACGTTAAGGCGCTTGATGCCGAAAAGAGGAAGATTTCCCTCGGCTACAAAAAGGCAGAGGAAAATCCCTGGGTTATTTTTGAAAACACCTACAATGTGGGCGATACCGTAAATGTTACCGTTGTCAGCATGACAAGCTACGGCGCATTTGCACGCATTTTGCCCGGTGTTGACGGTCTTATTCACATTTCGCAGATTGCCGACCGCCACATTGCAAAGCCGCAGGATGAGCTTAGCGTGGGTCAGGAGCTGGCCGCAAGAATTATTGCCGTTGATCCCGAAAAGAAGCGCGTGAGCCTTTCGGTTCGTGCCCTTACCGAGGCTGCCGAGGAAAAGGCAGAGGAAGCCGCGGCAGATGAAACCGTTTACGAAACCCCCGCAGAGCCCGAGGCTGTTGAAGCGGCAGAGACCGAGGAAGCAGCTGAATAAGGCTTTATAATCAGAATATTTTAAAATCAAAACCACCGGTTTATTTAAGCAACCGGTGGTTTTGATTTAAGGATTATTTAAACAGTCCCATATGTGACTAGACAGATTTTTCACAGCCGTCGGCATTTATGTCTTGATTTTCCGTCACGGTGTCATATTTGAAAACATTATGCTTTCAATTTCCGTACGCTTTTCGGAAAAAGCTTTATTTGCTTCATCTCTTTTTCTTTCTGCGTCACGAACCTTATCCGCGATTTCCTTTTCTTTTTGGGGAGAAAGGCGCGGTATGGGAATGGTAGCGACAAAGTCCGGTGTAATATGGTCCACCACCGAAGCATATATTCCTTTTTCAAGCAGAATTTTGCCTATGTTTTCTGTTGCCAAATAGGCATACACATAATATGGGTCAATCAATGACTCATCACAAATGACACGAATAACATGCTCGGTAACCATGGAACCGTCCATACTGTCGGTAACCATAGTGACACGTCCTGTTGAACCGGAACGTGTTATAAGAATCCAATTTTTCTTAACAAAATGCTTTACAGCCGGTGAATAATCTTTTGGCTGGTATTGCAGATCAAACGGACGAATTTGAAGGATTTGTGTTCCTGAATAAAAAGGCACACTCTTTTCTCCGGCTTCCACATAATTACGTTTATGACGTCCGGGATAGAAAATGCCGTTTTCAATAACCAAATCACCTAAACGTACAATTTCTTTTATGTCGCTGCCTACGGATTCTTCGATTTGTTTTGCAAGTGTATTCTTGTTCGGATCCCAATACCATGCGTCAATACGTCTTGAACTGTCGGCAAGAATCTGCTTTGATTCTGTAACAAAGCAGCTCGGCATATGCTCACCGCTTTTATTTGAAGAACTTACGCTTTTTGTTAATGTATAATTCTTCCATTGAGCTAATATTTCCGGCAAATCATTCCATATTACCGGATTTTTGCTTTCGTCAAGAAGCGTCATCCCATTTGAATCCTTTCTGTACAGAGGATTCCCGCGTCTGTCATGCCCTACCGCTTCGGACACCGCCATAAAAATAGGATAATTATCGGGTATTTCTTTTACTTTTTTCAAAAATACCAGAGAGGTTTTTGTGCCTGTATGCGGTTGAAATGCTTCACGTGGCAAATCAACAACAGCAATTATCTGCACTTTGCGCATTAACCATTTTCTGAATTCCACGGATTCTTCCTGAGCACCGGAAAGATTTTGCTTTGGCAAGACTATTACCATTCTGCCGCCGTCTTTCCCGTCATCCGCTTCTTTAAGATACATGATATCTCTTTCGGTGAACAATTTATCCGGATCCTGACCGTCCAGTATTTCCGCTGTTGGAATACCGTCGCAAAGCTTGTGCCCCAATTCATATTGCTCAAGAACGGAGTTCCTGGTATCCTTTATGTGGGTTCCGAAAGGGGGATTTGTGGTGATTATGTCTACGGAACCGGGCTTTATTCTTTCCTTAAAATGCTCGTTTAATTCGGAATACGGTTCCAAAGAATCAAAGCTGTATATATTACTCTTTCCGTCTCCGACTATTGCCATATATGACTTTGAAATTCTATATAAAAGAGGATCTATATCACAGCCGAATATATATTTATCGGCATAATCCTTAAGCAATGCACCTAATTTATCTTTTGAAAAGCCTCTCGATTGATAAAGCACATTGATTTGCTTTCGCAGCTTTTCTATTGCAATGGAAAGAAATCCGCCTGAGCCGCACGCGGTATCCAATATCAGCTCATTGTTTACATATTGTGGATCGATAACTTCCATTGCAAAACGAACTATTTCTCGCGGTGTAAAAAACTGTCCGCTTTCACCCTTTAAAGCGGAGGGAAGCAATATTTCGTATGCATCACCCAATGCATCGGTATTTGTGTCTTCGTGCATCAGGGCAATACCCTGCAGCACGGAAACAACATATGCTACCCAGTTGTTGTCATATTCTATTTTTTCATCCTTGAACATCATCCCGAAATCGGGGTCGCTCAAAAGCAGGGCATAAAGCTTGTCAATGCGTTTTCGTATGGCTTTTTTACCTTTATCCGAGCTTAATTCGGATGGTGTTGCCCGAAATTCGCAAAGCTCATTCGGACGTATCTCATCCATAATTTTGCAGAAAAGAAGCTTGATTACTTCAATTGCTATATTTTCTTCACGTTTTATAGGGCCATTGCCGTAAAGATGAAAATACATCCTTGTAAACAGAAGCTTAAGTGCCTTTGCCGGTTTTAAATCGGATTTGCGATATAATCCGATAGTTTCCTGAGTTTCTCCGTAACGCGGCAAGGTTGGAATGGGCGTAAATTTAGTAGGATCGTTTTTCAAATCTCTGTAAAGATAAAAAGGTCCGTCACTGTTTTTTTCAAATCCGGCAAACCAAACGCAGTAAGGCGCGGTTGTGGCAGTGGCATACGAAAATGCCTGTAAGTCATATTTCTTTTTGGGAGATTCGATTTCAATAATTATATAAGCATTTTCCTGCTTATGTATGTTGTCATTATAAACAACAATATCAACACGTTCGGCGTTTCTGGCAGCTCCGCGTTGTAAAACAACTTCAATATCGATATTTTCTTTAGGATATCCCAAATCGTCAATAAGCATATGCTCAAATAATTGTCTGTATTCTTCTTCGGGATTGTTGCGCAGCTCTTTTCCGGTTGCATAGTCAAAAATTTTGTTTTCAGCCATTTAATTTGCCGCCTTTCTCACTAACACAAAGTATAACATAAATAAAGTAGAATATCAATCTTTGTTTTTATACTTACGGAAAGTTTCTCTCCTATAACAGACCGAAAATACGGTTTCACATAGGTTGTGTATATGGTTTCGGTATAATTCACCTCTCAACGGGGGATAACAGCATTAATGAAAGGGTGATTTGTATGTCGTGGAATAAAATAGTTTCGGTGCAGGGGTTTGAGCTTATGGATTCAAGGAGCAATCCTACGGTCGGGGCGCAGGTAACGCTTGAGGACGGAACCGAATGCTTTGCAATTGCACCCTCGGGTGCTTCAACCGGTGCCCATGAGGCACATGAGCTTCGCGACGGTGACGACAGCCGCTACGGCGGAAAGGGAGTTTTGCGGGCGGTTGCCGCAATAAATGATGAAATTTGCCCTGCACTTGCGGGGCTACCCGCGGAAAATCAGCGCAATATTGACAGCACAATGTCGGTACTTGACGGAACACCCGATAAAAGCCGTTTGGGTGCAAATGCAATACTGGCGGTTTCCCTTGCGGTGGCAAAGGCAGCGGCGGCGCAGCTCGGAATACCGCTTTACAGGCACATCGGCGGAATTAACGCCGGGGTTATGCCGCGCCCTATGATGAATATTTTAAACGGCGGTGCCCATGCGGCAAACAATATTGATATTCAGGAATTTATGATTATTCCTTACCGTGCCGAAAGCTTTTCCGAAGGCTTGCGGCAGTGCAGTGAGATATATCACGCGCTCGGTAAAATTTTAAAATCACACGGCAAGACCACCGGCGTGGGGGATGAGGGCGGCTTTGCGCCCGACCTTGATTCGGATGAGGCCGCAATTGAGCTTATAACCGAGGCGGTAGCTGCCGCGGGCTACACAACCGACGAAATTAAAATAGCGCTCGATGCCGCCTCAAGCGAGTGGTATTCGGACGGTGCTTACAGGCTTCCGAAGCGCGGCATTACCATGACGGCCGATGAGCTTATTGATTACTATGCCGAAATAATCGAAAAATATCCGGTAATTTCTCTTGAGGACGGCCTTGCCGAGGATGATTGGAGCGGCTGGCGCACCCTTACGGAGCGACTGGGACAAAAAATTCAGCTTGTGGGGGACGATTTGTTTGTAACCAATGCGGAGCGCCTTAAAACGGGCATAGCGGCGGGCACGGCAAATTCAATCCTTGTAAAGCTCAATCAAATAGGAACCCTGAGCGAGACTCTCGATGTGATACGCTTGGCGCAAAAAAACCGTTACTCCGCCGTTGTTTCGCATCGCTCGGGCGAAACCGAGGATACCTCGATTGCCGACCTTGCGGTTGCGGTGAATTGCGGTCAAATTAAAACGGGTGCGCCCTGCCGCTCGGACAGGGTTGCAAAATATAACCGACTGCTTATGATAGAAAAGGAATTGGGTCTAATCCGAATTTAAGCTCTTTGCCGCTTCAAGCAAGCGGCTTTTTGTATTAACGGTGGGATTTATCACGGCAAGGCGGCGCAGTTCCTCAAGCGTTTTTCCCACGGCGGTGCCGCAAATTCCGCACTCAATCAGGTCACTGCCGTTGATTTTCAGGTCGGAAATTCTGTAGGGCTCACGGCTTTTTGTAACTTCTTCAAGCATTTTTTCGGCCTCGGCAGTGTCTTTACCGTAGGCTGAGGCTACCGAAAGGTAGGAGGTCAAATCACGCGCACCTGTTAAAAAAAGCATTTCCTTAAGCTCGGCACGGTTTTTCGGAAACGGCATACCGCCGAGCCTTAAAAGGGCCTCGGCTGCCGCACGTGTTTTGTTTGACACCTTAAGGCGGTCAAGCGCAGTAATATCGGCTCCGCCCGAAAACAAAAGCACAAAAAGCCGCACCTCGCTTTTCGGCAAAAGGGGTATTTTTTCGTAATCGGGTGTGCGTGTCAGCCCCAAAAAGCCGAGCCCGCCCGCACTTGTAAGCGGCTTTAAAGCAGAGGGGTTTTTGCCGCATACCGCCTTTAAAAGCTCGCGGTAAAGCCTTTCCGCACTTATGTCTTTCAGTGTCGGTGCGGCCGTAAGAGCGGCTGTAAGTGTGTGCTCCTCTGCCGCAAAATCAAGGGTTGAGGCAAAGCGGAACAGGCGCATAATTCTGAGTGCATCCTCGCCGAAACGTCTTTGCGGCTCACCCACGGCGCGCAAAATTCCTTTTTTAATATCCTCAGCCCCGCCGAAATAATCCTTAAGACCGTCCGTGCGGTTATAGGCCAAGGCATTAACGGTGAAATCACGGCGTGCCAAATCCTCCCGCAGGGATGAAACAAAGCGCACACTTTCGGGGTGGCGGCTGTCCTTGTATTCACCGTCTGTGCGGTAGGTTGTCACCTCAAACGGAGCTCCGTTTAAAATTACGGTGACCGTGCCGTGCTTAAGACCGGTGGGCACGGTTTTTTCAAAAAGCGAAATGGCGATTTCGGGCGGGGCGGAGGTTGTAATATCAAAATCGTTCGGGGTAAGCCCCATAAGCATATCGCGTACACAGCCTCCGACGAGATATGCCTCATAGCCTTTTTTTTGCAGAGAATTTATAATATATTCGCATTCGGTCGGTACAAAAAGCATAATTTTTATTTTCCTTTCAAAAAAAGGTTTATTTTTTTGCCGTTAGGCAATATAATAGTAGGTAGTGCAATTAAAAGGTACAGAGGTGCAAGTTATGAAGCAGCTTCGCAGTGAAGATAAAATTATAACCGAGGTAAAGCACATTCATATGATCGGAATAGGAGGCAGCGGTATGTGCCCGCTTGCCGAAATTCTGCACGGAAAGGGTTATGTGCTTACGGGCTCGGATAATAACGAGAGCGACCCTTTAAAACGAATTAAGGCTCTCGGAATAAAGGTGTATATGGGTCACAGGGCCGAAAATATAAACGGTGCCGAGCTTGTGGTTTATTCCGCCGCAATAGCAGATGATAACCCCGAGCTTTCGGCCGCGCGTGAAAAAGGCATACCCGTTATGGAGCGTTCGCATATGCTCGGTGCGCTTACAAGACATTTCGATAACGTGATAGGGGTGTGCGGCACTCACGGAAAAACCACCGTTACCTCTATGATAACACAAATTTTGATTTTAAACAAGATGGATCCTACAGCAGTTATAGGCGGCAAGCTTCCGCTTATAAATTCAAACGGAATTTCGGGGAACAGTGAAACCATGGTTTGCGAGTCCTGTGAATTTGTGGATACCTTTTTACAGCTCTCACCCGATATTGCGGTGCTGCTTAACATTGATAATGACCATCTTGATTATTTCAAAACAATGGAAAATTTAACGCTGTCGTTTCACAAATTTCTTGCAATGTCGAAAAAAGCGTACGTAAACGGCGATGATGCGCGGGCTTTAGCGGCGGCGGAAGGCATTACGGCCGAAACCGTTACCTTCGGGCTCGGGGAAAATAATTTTTATACCGCCCAAAACCTGCAAAGCCGAAAATTCGGCTTCAGCTTTGATGCTGTGCGAAACGGCGAAAAGCTGATTAACATAGAAATGCACATTCCGGGAAGGCACAATGTTTTAAACGGGCTTGCCGCCTTTGCCGTTTGCTTTGATATGGGCGTTAGCCCAAAGGGCATAAAATCGGCAATTGAAAAGTTTACGGGCGCCGGCAGACGGTTTGAATTTATAGGTGAATTTAACGGCTTTATGCTTGCCGATGATTATGCGCACCACCCAACCGAAATTACGGCAACGCTCACCGCCGCAAAGGAGCTTGCCTACAATCGGGTTATTGCGGTTTTTCAGCCCTTTACCTTTTCGCGCACGGCACTTTTAAAGGATGAGTTTATAAAGGCGCTCTCGGTGGCGGATAAGGTGATTTTAACACCGATTATGGGCTCGCGTGAAAAAAATACCTACGGTATATCAAGTGAGGATTTAGCCTGTGGCTTAAAGGATGCCTGCGTTGTTGACGGCTTTGAAAGCATTGCGGACAAAATAGAGGAAACAGCTAAGCAAGGCGACCTTGTTATAACAATGGGCGGCGGCGATATTTACAAGGCCGCACACATTATTGAAAAGAGATACGGAAAATGACCGAAAAGCTTTATGATGAAAATTCTCACTTAAGGGAATTTACCGCAACGGTGCTTGACAGCTACAAGGCGGCAGACGGATTTTTCACCCTGCTTGACCGCACCGCCTTTTTCCCCGAGGGCGGCGGTCAGCCGGCGGACACGGGCTACATAAACGGCGTGAGAGTGTATGACGTGCAAATAAACGACGGGGTTATATATCACTACACCGAAAAGCCGCTTGAAGCGGGGGAGACAGTTACCGGAGCAATAGATTTTGAGCGGCGCTTTCGCCATATGCAGAGCCACACTGGTGAGCATATAATTTCGGGTATAGTGCACAGGCTTTACGGCCTGAACAACACGGGCTTTCACCTGGGAAGTGAAATGACGGTGGATTTTGACGGCGAATTGACCCGCAGTCAGCTTGATGAGATTGAGGAGCTTGCAAACAGGGCTGTTTGGGAAAATTTGCCCGTTACGGCCTATTACCCGAAAGCGGACGAGCTTGCACACATAGCCTACCGCAGTAAAAAGCAGATTGACGGGCCCGTGCGAATAGTTGAAATTAAAAATACCGATATTTGCGCCTGCTGTGCGCCGCACGTGAAAAGCACGGGTGAAATAGGCTGCATTAAAATACTTGATTTTTTCAAAAACAAGGGCGGTGTACGCCTTTTTGTAAAATGCGGCAGTGATGCTTTAACGGATTACAGAGACAGATATAAAAGCACACTTTCAATTTCAGAAATGCTTGCCGTAAAGCAAGGCGAGGTAGCCGAGGGTGTGGCAGGCCTTGAAGAAAGGAATGCGGCTTTGCGCGCCGAAAATGCCGGGCTGAAGCGCAGGCTTACGGCGGCGCTGACTGCCGGCTTTGCATCGGAAAAGCGGGTTACCGCCGTGTTTGAGGACGGGCTTGACGGTAAGGAGCTGCAGCTTTTTGCCGATTCGCTTTACAAAAAGGCGGGCGGTGTGCGCGCGGTGTTTTCCGCGGCGTCGGGCGGCCTTGCCTTTGCAATGTGCGGAGCCGAGGACGAGCTGAGCGAGGTTTTCAAGTCCTTCGGCGCGGCCTTTTCGGTGCGTGGCGGAGGAAGAAACGGTATTCGCCAGGGCACAGTGGCAGCAGAGCGTGAAAAAGCAGAGGAATTTTTTAAATAAAAGGAGAGTGTCACGAATGTCGGGTAAAAGAACAAGAAGACAGAAAGCAATAATAAGACGGCGTATTTTTTTAACCTGCTGTGCGGCGGTGCTGGTGGGCATAACGGCCGTAATCGCTTTTGCGGTTAATGCAATTGTAAAAAGGGACGGTGCAGGCGATACAGGCAGCAAGGCGGACAAAAGCGAGAGCTCGGGGGCTTCAAGCACGGTAATTCCCGAAACCTTTGCAACCGTTCTTTCCACTGGGGATATTATGGTTCATTCACCGCAGTTGGCGGGTGCTAAAACACAGTCCGGCGATTATGATTTCAGCGCATTTTTTAAGGAAACCGCCTCTTATTTTGCGTCGGCGGATTTGTCGGTGGCGAATTTGGAGGTCACCTTCGGAGGGACGGAATCGGGTAATTACAGCGGTTATCCCGCCTTTAACACGCCCGACAGTCTTGCCGATGCAATAAAAGCCTCGGGGCTGAATTTTCTTATAACCTCCAACAACCACTCCTACGACACGGGGCTGTTCGGCTTAAAGCGCACGGCACAGGTGCTTAAGGAAAAGCAGATTGAATTTATAGGCACGCGCGAGCTTGAAACCGACCCCGCCTTTGCGGTTAAGGAGATAAATAATATTAAAATAGGCTTTGCGGATTACACCTATGAAACCTCGGGGCAGACCGCCGGGCGCAAGTATTTGAACGGTGCCATAATAGCCGAGGCGGCAAACAACCTGATAAACAGCTTTAAATACACGGCCTTGGATGCTTTTTATGCCGAGGCCGAGGGCGTTATAAGCAGTATGCGGGCCGCAGGTGCGGAATATATTGTGTTTTATATGCACTGGGGTGATGAATACCGCACAAGCCCCAACACTTACCAAAAGGCGATTGCACAGCGGCTTTCAAATTTGGGCGTGGATATGATAATAGGCAGTCACCCGCACGTAATTCAGCCGGTTGAGCTTATAAGACCCGAGGGACGTGAGGGTACCACGGTTTGTCTTTATTCCACGGGTAACTTTGTTTCAAATCAGCGGCAGGAAATTATGGACAGCTGTCCCTCCGGGCATACCGAGGACGGAATGCTTTTCAGCTTTACCCTTAAAAAGAATGAGGACGGAGTTTCACTTTCCGATTTAAAGCTTATTCCCACCTGGGTAAATAAATACACCGTTTCGGGGCATAACGGCTATTTATATACCGTTTATCCGCTTGAAAAGGCAGACGACGGCTCGGCAAAATACGGGCTCGGCGCCGCGGCGGCGGCAAAATCGGTAAAATCCTTTGAAAGAACAAAGGCAATTGTGGCTGAGGGACTGACGGAATGTCAGCACGAAATCGGCTGTGATATAACATTTCAACAAACAGGGGAGCTTGAATAAAAATGACTGACAGAGCAATAAGGAAATTGGTATGCTATGGGCTTGAAAAGGAGCTTTTTACACCGCGGGACGAAATTTACGTGACAAACCGTCTGCTTGAAATAATGCAGCTTGACGAATATGACTGTGATGAGAGCTTTGAAAAGGTTTGCCTTGATGAGGTGCTCGATGAGTTGCTTGAGGACGCTGTGGCTCGCGGGCTCACAGAGGATACAGTTACCTACCGCGACCTTTTTGATACACGGCTTATGGCGGCACTGCTTCCGCGCCCCTCTGAGGTGAGTGATAAATTTGCCGTTCTTTATGCCGAAAGCCCCGAAAAGGCAACCGATTGGTTTTATAAGCTCAGCGGGGACAGCAATTACATACGCCGCGGTCGTGTGGCAAAGGATATGAAGTGGCTTTCAAAAACCGAATACGGCGAGCTTGAAATCACAATAAATCTTTCAAAGCCGGAAAAGGACCCCAAGGCCATAGCGGCGGCCAAAAACGCGCCGCAATCGGGCTACCCGAAATGTATGCTTTGCCGCGAGTGCGAGGGCTATGCGGGGCGGGTGAATTTCCCCGCACGGCAAAACCACAGGGTTATTCCGCTCAAAATTAACGGCGGCGATTGGTGTATGCAGTATTCACCCTATGTTTATTACAATGAGCATTGCATTGTGTTTAATGCAATGCACACTCCTATGGCGGTGAACAGGGCCACCTTTGAAAAGCTTTTGGATTTTGTCGGGCAGTTTCCGCATTATTTTGTGGGCTCAAATGCCGATTTGCCGATTGTGGGCGGCTCCATTTTAAGTCACGACCATTTTCAGGGCGGCAGGCACACCTTTGCCATGGCAAAGGCGCCTATTGAACACAGGCTTGTGTTTTCCGGCTTTGAGGATTTGGAGGCGGGCACGGTTAAGTGGCCCATGTCGGTAATACGTCTGCGCGGAGAAAGCCCCGCAAGGCTCACCGCCATTGCTGATAAAATACTTACCTGCTGGCGCGGCTACTCCGATCCCGATGCATTTATATTTGCCGAAACCGATGGCACACCCCACAACACAATAACCCCCATAGCACGTATGGCGGGCGGAAAATATGAGCTTGATTTGGTGCTGCGCAATAATATAACAACGGCCGAGCACCCGCTTGGTGTTTTTCACCCGCACAGTGAGCTTCACCACATAAAAAAGGAAAATATCGGCCTTATTGAGGTTATGGGTCTTGCGGTTTTGCCTGCGCGCCTTAAAAACGAAATGGCGCTTCTTGAAATGGCGATTCTTTCGGGAGCGGATATTCGTGCCGATGAAGCACTTGCAAAGCACGCCGATTGGGTTGATGAAATTAAGCTGAGGCACCGTGACATAACCGCGGAAAATATAAGCGATATTTTAAAGGCGGAAATAGGTGCCGTGTTTTCAAGGGTGCTTGAGCACGCGGGTGTGTTTAAGCGCACGGATGAGGGGAATGCGGCCTTCCTTAAATTTGCGGAGACGGTAAACAAATGCTTGTAACCGTTGTTTCGCAGGTTGCGGTTTTAATGCTGATGATTGCCGTGGGCTTTGTTGCGGCTAAAGTGGGCATTATGACCGAGGAGGGGGCTGCCTGTTGCACCGATATAGCCCTTATAATCGCAACGCCCTGCGTTATTGTAAAATCCTTTATAAGGGAATACAGCACCGAAATTATGCGCTCTATGCTGCTTGCCTTCGGACTGACGCTTTTGGTTCAGCTTGTTATGATAATTTTGGGACGCATTTTGCTTCGTGCCGAAAAGCCCGAGGAGCAGCGTGTTTTGCGCTTCGGTGCGGTTTTTGCAAATTGCGGGTTTATGTCACTCCCGCTTCAGCAGGTAATGTTAGGGGCCGAGGGCACGCTTTACGGCTCGGCCTATGTTGTAATGTTTAATCTCGTGCTCTGGAGCTACGGCGTTTATTCCATAAGCGGGGACAGAGGCCGCATAAGCTTAAAAAAGCTGCTTTTAAATCCGGGGCTTGCCGGGCTTTGCGTGGGGGTAATAATATTTGTTTTTTCAATTCCCGTGCCGAGTGTTATCGCCTCCGCAATAGATTATATTGCGGCGCTTTACACACCGCTTCCCATGCTGATAATCGGCTACCGCTTAAGCAGGTCGAAGGTTTTAAAGGCCGTAAAGGATTTTCGCTGTATAGCGGCGGTGCTGCTCAGGCTTATTGCTTTCCCGCTGGTGTCGCTGGGGCTGCTGTATCTTTTGGGTGTGCGCGGCACACTGCTTGTTTCCGTAATAATATCGGTCAGTGCACCCGTGGCGGCAGTTACCACAATGTTTTCAACCAAGTTCGGCGGGGGCGATACGGAGCTTTCGGTAAATATGGTGTCACTCAGCACCGTGCTTTCGGCCGTTACCATGCCGGCGATTGTTTATTTGGCGAGTATAGTGGCGTAGGCAATAACGGCACGATTATTAACAGTTTGTTTAATATTTTTGTAAATTTGTTTGGTATGATATGCTTGATATGGTTCTACCAACGTAATTGTAAATGGAGGAGTACAAATGATAGAAGTAACCGGACTCAGTAAAAGATACGGTACTCACCTTGCTGTGCGGGATGTCAGCTTTAGCATTAAAAAGGGCGAGGTTATAGGCTTTTTGGGTCCCAACGGTGCGGGAAAATCCACAATAATGAATATTCTCACAGGCTACCTTTCGCTGACTCAGGGCAAGGCGGTAATTGATGGGTACGATATTGCGGAATACCCGGAGGATGCAAAGCGCAGAATAGGCTATTTGCCCGAAATACCGCCGCTTTACCCCGATATGAAGGTGAGGGAATACCTTAATTTTATTTATGACCTTAAAAAGGTTAAATTCCCGAAGAAGCCGCATATTGACGAAATTTTGAGGCTTGTTAAAATCGATAATGTTCAAAACAGGCTTATTAAAAACCTTTCAAAGGGCTACAGGCAGCGTGTGGGCTTTGCACAGGCACTTATCGGCAACCCGGATGTGCTCATTCTCGATGAGCCTACCGTTGGCCTTGACCCCAAGCAGATAATCGAAATAAGAAATCTTATTTCAAGGCTCGGCAGAAATCACACAATAATTCTTTCCTCCCACATTCTGTCGGAAATACAGGCGGTTTGTAAGCGCGTTATAATTATAAACAAGGGCCAGATTATTGCGGATGACACACCCGATAATCTTTCCGACAAGCTTTCAAGCGATAGGTCGCTGGTGGCGCGAATAGTCTGCGGTGAGCAGGAAATGATCGATGCTTTAAGCACCGTTAAGGGTGTGAAATCGGTCACCTCACTCGGACGTCTTGAGGACGGCGCCTTTGACTTCCTTATTGAGCCGATTGACGGCGCCGATATTCGCGCGGAGGTTTTCAAAAGAATAGCCTCCCGCGGGAAAACACTTCTTTCCTTTACAAGCAACAAGCTTTCGCTTGAGCAGATTTTCCTGCGCCTTACCGAGGCCTCGGATAACGGCGAAATTAAAAGAATGCTCGGCATAACCGAGGCGGAGGAGCAGTGTGAGGAAGCACCCGAGCTTGAAATTAATGCTGACGGTGAGATTACGGTTAAATCCGAGGAATCGGAAAAGGAGGAGGCAGAGTAATGAGTGCGGTATTTAAAAGAGAGCTTCGCTCATATTTCACAACGCCGATAGGCTTTATAGTAATTGCGGCGTTTTATTTCTTTCTGGGTCTTTATTTTTCATTGATATACAGCTACGGCAGCCCTGAGGTTTCAACGGTGATTATGGCAATGTCAACCGTTATTGTGTTTACAATGCCGGTGCTTACCATGCGCCTTATGAGTGAGGACAGGCGTCAAAAGGTGGATCAGGCCCTGCTTACGGCCCCTGTAAGCCTTACCTCAATTGTGCTTGGCAAATTTTTTGCGGCACTTGCGGTTTTCGCAATCGGTTTTGCACCCACGGTTATTTTTGAAATAATTGTAGCCTGCTATGTAAACGTAAACGTTATGTCGTATATTTATGCGCTTTTCGGAATGCTGTTGCTCGGCAGTGCCCTTATTGCAATAGGTATGTTTATATCCTCCCTTACGGAAAGCTCGGTTATTTCGGCAATACTTACGCTGGTAATTAACATACTTGTGCTTTATATGTCAAGCTTTGTGAGTATGATAAACGTAAGCTGGCTTGCAACTGTTGTTGAAAAGGCGGCCTTTATTTCCGCATTTGAAAATTTCGGTGAGAATATACTTTCCGTAAGTGATATAGTTTATTTTCTCAGTATAAGTGCGGCGTTCCTTTTCCTGTGCGTTCGCGCACTCGATAAGAGAAGATGGTCTTAAAGGAGGGCGAGTGAAAATGGAAGAAAACAAGAACCTTAACACGGAGGAGCAGGAGACCGTAAGCGAAACAAACGCGACTGCTGCCGAGGCGGCCGATGTTGAAAAGGTTGCCGATAAAAAAGAGAAACGTGCCAAAAGGGAAAAGAAGCCCAAAAAGCCTAAAATGCTTAAAAATCAGGCGCTTTTGCGCCGCGGCGGATATTCGGTTGCAATAACCGCGGCCGTGCTTGCGGGTCTTATAGTGCTTAATGTTTTGGTAAGTGCCCTTTCAAAGCGCTTTGTGCTTGAATTTGATATGAGCACCGACAAGATTAATTCAATGAGCGAGGAAAACATTGATTATTTGCGCAACCTCGATGCCGAGGTTACGGTCACGGTATGTGCCGAAAAGGAGGGCTATACCGACGGCTATATGAACTATTATGCGCAAAATCTTTACGGCGTGAGCTCCGATGCCACCGAATATTTTGAGCAAACCCTTAAGCTGCTTGATAAATATCCCGCCTACAGCGATAAAATTACACTTAATTATGTTGACACTCAGGGCACCGAATTTACTGAAATTTCCTCTAAGTATTCAAGCGAAAAGCTTTATTACGGTGATATAATCGTTTCGCACACCGCCGAGAACGGCAACGAGCGCTACAAGGTGCTCGGCTTTAAGGATATTTACAGCCTTTATGAGGACACAACCTATGCCTCCTACGGCTACACCACCTCAACCGTTAACGGAAACAAGGTGGAAACCGCGGTGACAGGCGCAATAGCCTATGTTACAAGCAGCAAAACAAAGAAAATAGCCTTTTTAACCGGTCACTCAAGGTCGGATTACAACGAGGATTACAAAAAGCTTTTGACCGAGAACAATTATGAAATTACCGAAATTTCCGACAGCCTTGTAGGCAGCATTTCAAATGAATTTGATGCGGTTGTTATTGCCGCTCCCACGGTAGATTTTATCGACAGTGAGCTTGATTGCCTTTCGGAATTTTTGGATAACGACGGAAAGCTCGGCAAGGGTCTGCTCTTTTTCGCGGATGCTTCGGCACCTTACCTTACGGGACTTTACGATTTCCTCAGTCAATGGGGAATTTCGGTTGAGGAAGGTATACTTTACGAAACCAATGAAAGCAACCATATGGCCGATGACCCCATGACAATGGGCATTTACCCGACAAGTGAGAGTGAGGAGCTTACAAGCGGAATGCAGCTTTGCATTACGGGCTACAATGTTCCTATGACAACCCTTTTTGAAACCGAGGGTGGAATTACGGTGACCTCACTTATGAGCTCGCTTGATTCGGTGGTTGCCGCCCCAGTGGGCACCTCTGCCGGTTGGACGGGTGCCGGAGATCACACAAAGCAAAGCTATCAATCGGTTATACAGGCGGATTGCTCCGAATACAACGATGATAACGAGCTTATTTCAAGCTATGTTTTTGCTTTCGGCACAACCGAGTATCTGCAATCGGCCTATAATGAGTATAGCTCCGTTTCAAATAAGGATATTACACTTGCCTGCACAGAGCGTGCCGTCGGTGCGGAGGACACGGGAATTTCCTTTGTTTCCAAAACCATAACCGATGAAAGCTTTGCCGATTCCGTAAGTCAGTCGGGCACAAGGGTAATAAGAATTGTATTTATGGCTATACTCCCAATAGCCTGCATAGCAGCCGGAATTTACATCTTTATCAGGAGAAGAAATGCGTGATGAATGACCTCCCCGAAAAGGATAATATGGAAAAAGATAATATTTTGAACGAGGTCGAGAATGTTGAGGAGGACGGTGCTTCCACCGTCTTTTCCGACCCAGTTCGGCATAATGAAGCACAGCCGGTGCGCGGCAAAAAAAAGCTGTTGCCCGCAGTAATAGCGGCCGCTATTGCGGTTTGCCTGCTTGTGGGCGGCACGGTTGCGGTAATTAAGCTTGTTCCCGAGCGAGAGGACACAAGCTCAACCCCCTCACTTGATGCAATTACCGTGCTTGATTTGGAAACGGATGAGCTTGCCTCCGTTACCGTGACAAACGCGAGCGGAACCTTTAAGCTTTACTCCGAGGAGGTAAGCTCTGAGGAAAAGGATGAGGATACCTCAAGCTCGGATACGAAAATCGAGTGGTATCTTGACGGGTACGATAAGGAAGTTATAAGCTCCTCATCGGCTTCGGGTATTGTAAGCAGTGCGGCCTCCGTTACCGCTTCAAGAGAGGTTACCGCCAAAACAGCCGCCGAATGTGGGCTTGAAAGCCCCGCAATCAGGGTGGATTATGTGAAGAAGGACGGAACCGAGCTTTCGTTGCTTATCGGTAACACATCACCCGACAGCACGGGAACTTATATTAAGCTTTCAACCGATGATAAAATTTACATTAATGATGCTTCGGTAGATTCATCCCTTGAATTTGATGCGCTGAGCCTTGCCGCGACCGATGCTTTGGCGGGTGTTACGGTTACGGATGCCATGTCGGATTATACCGATGATAACGGTGCGCTTGCCTCGTTTGATACCATAACACTAAGCGGTGCCAAATTCCCCGAAAAGCTGATTTTGGCTCCCAATACCGATGAAAATCTTTCGGATTACGCAGCCTATATAACCCTTGCACCCACAAAGCGCATTGCCGATAAGGTGGACGGTATTTTTGAATTTTTCAAGAGCGGCACTACGGTAAGCGGTGCGTACTCGTTTGATACCTCGGCCGCAGAGCGCAAAAGGCTCGGGCTTGACAGCCCCGACCTTATTGCCGAAATTAAAATCGGCGGCCTTACACAAAGCTACAGCTTTAAGCAGCAGGCGGACGGCGATTACGCCGTGTGGTATGACGGCTGCAAGCTTATCAAAAAGCTTTCGGCCTCGGGGATTGAATTTATCAATTACACGGTAAACGATTATTATTCATCCTGGGTGTGCCTGCAATCAATAAACGAGCTTTCGGGCTTTACACTGAAAACGGCCGACAAAACCTACAGCTTCGGTATAGTTTATGATGACAGCGAGGATGCCGAGGAAACCTACGTTATAACCTATAACGGCAATAAGCTCACTGCTGAGAATTTCCAAAGCTTTTATCAGGAGTGCATTTCGCTTTCCTGCACCGATTATACCGTTGACGAGGCAAATAACGGCGCGGTTGAGGTAACAATGGTGTTTACCTATTCCGATACCTCACGTGAGAACACTGTGGTTGAATTTGTAAAATCGGGTGCCGCTAAGTATCAGTACAGCATAAACGGCATTAAAATGGGTAAAATCAATTCCTCCGCACTTAACAAAGTGGTAAAGTATGCGGAAAAGGTTGCAAATAACGAAAGTGTAAAATAGCTTTCTCGTCGGTATCCGTTTGCACGCACAGAAATATAATTTATTTAACCTTACGGGGGTCGTTTCATAAAAATGAAACGACCCCCGTAAATTATATCAGGTTTTTTGATTGGAATACATAAATACTCATCAATTAGGTCTTGACAAAATAATGCGGGGGGGGGTATACTATTTAAGTATATTATTTTAGAAATTTTGCCATGAAAAGAGGTTGATGTAATGCGGAAAATCGGTCGCGGAGCATTTTGCTTATTTGCGGCTTTTATTATCTTTCTTTCATCTGCCGAAAGACTTGGAGCGGAAAGCAATGATGTTTCATTTACGGCCGACAGCAAAAGCTTTGCCGTGCTTGATGAGTATGCGCGAATTTGGACTGAATTAAAAAAGCCCGTGGGCGCAGAGGTTACCACCGCCGGAATTTACCTGTGGCGAAGTGACAGAGACCGACCCGAAAGCCCCACTTATACCGAGTATTTTTCAAAATACGATAACTATGCTTCGGTTTCCTCTTTGCCTATAAATTATCGTGTGGGTCAGCATGAAGAAGTGAAATTCAAGCTTTTGCCGAATACCGAGTATTATTGCTTGGTTTTTTGTGTGGTGGACGGAATTTATTATGAAACGGGAGAAATTAAATTTCAAACAGAAGCAGAAATGAAGCCGTTTGATTTTGAAAAAACAGGCGATTATGCAAACGACCTTGTCCTTGCGGCACTTTCTCAAAATGGTTATTGTGAGCTATCTGCTTCAAATGGACTGCCCCTGGAAGACGGAAATGGGCTTTGGTACACTAAATACGGGGCGGCATACGGTAATTCATCGGGCGCATGGTGTGCATTTTTTGTGTTGCGCTGTGCTAAAGCTGCGGGAGTACCCACTGATATTATTCCTCAACAATCAGCACTCGGGAATTGCGGAGTGTTTGTTGAAAAGCTGAAGAATGCGGGACGTTGGCGTGAACCGGATTTCACCCCACGCCGCGGAGATTTGATTTTCTTCGATTGGGGTGATGACGGTAACGCAAGTCATGTGGGAATAGTAATGTCAGCAGATGAAAATGTAATTTACACGGTTGAGGGCAATGTTTGTGCGGACGAAAACGGAGATTTATCGGAAAAAGGGAGGTATCAGGTTACTACCGCTGAACGGAGCGAGCATATATTAGGCTATGGTGCAGTATCTGAAGCTCTTTTCGGTGATGTTGACGGTGACGGAGCAGTCAATTTTAATGATGTTAAATCAATTTTAAAATTTGATGTAACGGGAGAGGGAATAGCTGCTGTTACCACGGCTGATTTGAACGGCGACGGAAAAATCGATGCCGCCGATGCGGGTATCTTATACAGAAAACTTAACAGGGGAGAATGAATATGAGAAAAATCAAAAAATTTTGTGCTGCTTTTTTAGTAATGATTTTGACCGTTTTAAGCTTTTCGGCTGCATTTACGGTCAGTGCGGCAAACTTAACGGAAGAAGAATTTGCCGCTAAAATAGCGCAGTTGAAAACAGAGTATCCTGACGGAAAGTATTGGTCGGATAAAAACGGTACTGTTAAAAGCGGCAAATACAAAGGAACATCTTTGGTTGGAAATAAGAAATGCAGCAAATCGTATGGTTGGTGTTCATACTGTGGAACATTTGCTCTTAACGGTACATATCTGGCATGGCAGTGTCACGGATATTCACTCTTATTAGCTCACAAAATATTTGGTAGTAATGCAAACGATTGGCCTAAAGCAAGCGATAAAAAATTATACGCCGGCGATGTGGTGAGAATAGATCTTGACGGTGACGGCATCAATGATGACTACGATCACACTATATTTGTCTACAAAGTTACATCATCAAATGTGTATTATACAGATTGTAATGGCAGTGATCCGTGCCAAATCAGATGGACAAGTGAATCTTACACAAAACTTAAGAAAAAAATACTTTATATAAGGCGATATAAAGGAAATACATTGACGGGAACAGGCTCTTCCTCCTCATCTTCCTCATCAACAGACAATACTGTCCATAAAACAACCGAAACATTGGTATATAACGGAATTTATACGGTTAAGAACGCATCATCAGGCAAGATGCTGAATGTTTATGCAGGTGTAAATTCAGACGGTACAAAGCTTACAACTTGGGATAGGGACGGAACTACCGATCAAAAATTTTATGTAAAGCACAACGGTGGGGGAAAATATCGGCTTTATGCTGTAACCTCTAAAAGCGGAAGCAACTATGAAAGAGCGGTAGACATTAACATAGGCAGTGACGGAGCTTTGGGAACAGGTGACGATTACGGTGATATATGGTCCTGTTCTTCCTGGGATGATTGCCAGCAATTTTATTTGGTGCCGCAAAGTGACGGCAGCATTGTTTTGGAGCTTGCCTCAATGTCGGGAATGGTTCTTGCAAGCAAAAATGCAACCGAGGCAAATAAAAACGGCGGAGCAATAACCCTTTCAAGCTATAACGGAGCAAACACGCAAAAATGGTTTTTCTGCAGCGAGGACGGCACAGAGGTTTTAAATCCGACTGCACGCTACAGCTTTTCCTATGACGGTAACGGTGCGGAAAGCGGCAACGGGGAAGCATTTACAATATATCCCGGTGAAAGCTTAACCGTAATAGCAAATCCATTCACTCGTAGCGGGTACAGCTTTGCGGGGTGGAATGTTAACAGAAAATCCGATAATACCTGGTATGTTGCGGGAAAGGGTTGGAAAACAGAAACAGAAATTGCCGAAAACGGATATACAAAGAAAACCTATACTCCCGGCTTGTCATACACTATTGACGCAACATGGACAAACGGAAGCAACTCGACAGAAAGCTTTGCGTTCAATGCTGTGTGGAGTAAAAATGTAAGCAGGCTTGTGTTTGATGCAGAAGGCTTTGAAACAATTTCGGTCAACACCGGTGACAGTGTCACAATACCCGATTTTATTCCCGAAAAGGAGGGTCACAGCTTTTTGGGCTGGGCAACATATGAGGCTGCCGAGGAAGCAAGCTTGCTCCCGGGAGAGAGCTTTACACTTGATGGTGATTTGACACTTTACCCTGTGTGGTACGATGATACAATAGTAAATATTTATTTAAAGACTAAGCCGTCCAAGCAGATATATGCGGTGGGTGACAATGTCGACACAGCGCAGGTATCGCTTTATGTGGAGAAAAACGATGGCAGTGTTGAAACTGTGACAAGCGGATTTAAGTGTGATAAAACAAGAATTACCGCGCTTGGTAAAAACACCGTTAATGTAAGCTATAAAATGCGTTCTGTTGCATTTACGGTGACTGCGGTAAGCTGTCCGGGATATACTTCCGCAAAGGCAACCGCCAAAAAGCTCACCTACCTTTTACCGAGTACATCCTCAAAAACAACCATGGGGCTTTCTGTTGACGAGGTTTATAAGGATGATGTGTGTAAAATAATCTGCAAGGATGGGGATTTTTACCTCATAGAATATCCTTATGTTAAGTGGAATGTTTTTTCTTATGTGAGTACGGCGGCATTTTCAAATGTCAGCGGAGTACCGGATGCTTCGGAGGTATATTCAAATATTTCGGCAGTGACGAACAAATCAACACCGGTATATCACCGCCCGTCAACCGATAAAATGATAAGCAGCAACGGCAACGGAGACTTAACACTTATTGATACCTTGTCTAAAGGAAGAACGGTAACGGTTTTATTCGAATATAACGGGTATTATTATATTCGCACATCATCTTATACCGGCTTTGTTGCTAAAAGCGCTTTGACATTTGAGGATGATGCGGAAAGTGTAATGCTTGAAACCGCCGGGAAATCCGAATTTGATTTGGGTGAAAGCTTCAGTTTGGGCGCTACTGTTCTTTCGGCAAAATATACCAACGGAAAAACAGAAAGCGTTTCTTCGGGATTTAAACTTTCGGCACCTGAAATCGATGGTGAAGGTAACTATAATGTTTTTGTGGGTATTGATGATGTTTATACCTATTATAGCATACGAGTTGCCGAAAAAGAAATTGAAAGCATAGCAATTAACACCTATCCTTCGGCTAAACACTACATCAATGAGCCGATTAATTTGCAAGGCATGACTATAAAAGCTATTTATACCGACGGTACAGAAAAGATTATCGATTACGGATTTGAAGTAATCGGTAGCATTACGCGCATTGGAAAAAATACGATTTCCTGTAAATATAAAAATCATACCGCATCCCTTGATTTGGAAGGTTGCGAGCGTACACATATTGATTTTTCAACCGCATCAGGTAGAATCAATTCGGAAATTTCCGTAAGTGTATCACTTGTTCCGTCTGAAGCAGTTTATGACGGCAGTATATTGATACATTACGATGCAAAAAAGCTCAGACTTAACGGCATCACGCCGAACACAAATATTCCGGACGGAACAATGATTGAGTATAATTCGGAATATGGCACCGGTCTTGCGAAAATCTCTTTTATAACCGATAGCGGAGCAGATGCAACTGTTTTGCTGGCATCCCTCAAATTCACGGTTTTAAAAGGAGCATACGGTAGTGCTGAAACAAGTGTTAATGCCAAAACCGCTTTTTACGACAAGGACGGCGACCCGCTTGATTATGTAATTAAGAGCGGTGAAGTTGAGATCGTCAACGAAATCGGTGATGCAAATTGTGACGGTTATGTCGACATTCGTGATATGGTACACATTAAAAAGGCAACTTCCGGCTTAGAATATAAGGAGTCCTGCGACTTCAACAATGATAAGCTTAATAACACGCTTGATATTACTTTGCTTAAAAAATTCATTCTCGGATTATTGAAAAGCTTTGCGAATTGAAGCGATGTAAAAAGAACTTCGTTTAAAATAACTGTTGACAAGCAGGGCAATTTAGCTTAAAATAAATAAGCAGTAGAGGCTGTACCCTTAAAAAAGGGTGCAGCCTGATTTTCTGTTGTGAAAGGATGTATTTGTATTATGTCTCAAAAGTATGATGTTGCGATTATAGGCGGCGGTATAGGTGGACTTATGGCGGCTTACAGGCTTTGCCGCAATATACCGAATATTAAAATAGTAATAACCGAGCGCGGAAATACGCTTGAAAACAGGCATTGCCCCGCAGGTAAAAACAATACCTGCGTTCACTGTAAGCATTGCTCCATAACAAGCGGCTATGCGGGTGCAGGTGCCTTTTCGGACGGTAAGTTTAACCTCGGCACGGCTTACGGCGGAACACTCGGTGAGGAATTGGGCGACGATACCGCCAATACATATATCGACGAGGTTGATAAAATTCTGAATGAATACTGCACCTCGGGTGAGCCTACGGTTTACAAATCAAACGAAGAATTGAAGCTGAAGTGCCTGCAAAACAATTTGCGCCTGCTTGATATGAACGTTAAGCACCTCGGCACCGATAAGAATTACGTTACAATGCAGAACCTTATAAACGCACTTGCGGCCGATGGGGTTGATATGCTTGCGTTCTATGATTGCGAGCACGTTGAAAAAACCGACGGCGGCTATACCCTGCATTACACCAACGGTGAGGTAATAACAGCCGAAAAGGTAATAATAGCAACAGGTCGCGGCGGAGCCAATTTTGTGGCAGATTTCTGCCGTTCGTTCGGTGTGCGTATGCGCTCCAATTATGTTGACATCGGCGTTCGCGTGGAAATGAAGGATATAATTTGGCGTGAATTTTCAGACCGAATTTATGAGCCGAAGATACTTTACAGAACCAAAACCTTTGAGGACAGGTGCAGAATGTTCTGCTTTAACAAGGGCGGCCTGGTATCTGCCGAAAACAATCACGGCATTATCACGGCAAACGGTCACTCCTTTGCGGATCCCGCCAAAAAGACCGACAACTGCAACTTTGCCATTCTTTCAAGCATTCGCTTTACCGAGCCCTTTGACCAGCCCACAGAGTATGCCGAGAGCATATCGCGCCTTGCAAATATGATAGGCAAGGGCAATGTGCTTGTTCAGCGCTTTGGTGATTTGGTTCGCGGCAGACGCACCAACGACCACCGTTTGGGTCAGAATACGGTTATACCCACGCTTAAGGCTACCTCGGGGGATATTTCGCTTGTGCTTCCCCACAGAATACTTACAAACATTATAGAAACCATTTACGCACTTGATAAGGTGGCGCCCGGCACCGCAAATGACGATACACTGCTTTACGGGTGTGAGAGCAAATATTACTCAATTCGCCCCGAATTTATGAATGAAAAATTTGAGCTTACGGATAATGTGTATATTATAGGCGACGGCAGCGGCATTTGCCGCGGACTTTCGCAGTCGGGCGCTATGGGAATTTACGTTGCCGACTGTATTTCCGAGAAAAAATAATTTTTTTGTAACCCTTTTTGTCACGCCGTACGTTTTATTAATGAGTATTCGGTCTGGCATAGCCGAAAGAGAGGGGTGGGTGACACTGTGATTATAAACCGAAAAAGTTTGCTTTGCTTTATTCTTGCACTGCTGTTTTGCTTTATGTGCGGCTGTAAAAAGGCGGATGATGTGGTGAGTGAGCCTTCCTATAGCAGTGTGCAGGTGGACACCGAGCTTGTTGCAGATGACACTGCCGACCCCGAAAACAGCGAGATTAAAAGCGAAATCGGCGCGCAAATCAGTGCCGAGGAGCTGACTGCCAAGGCAGGCAAGGCCAATGGAATAGATGTTTCCAAATGGCAGGGGAGGATAGATTGGAGCAAGGTTGCGTCCTCCGGTATTGATTTTGCCATGATTCGCATAGGCTTTCGCGGGGAAAACGGAATTATATATCGTGATACCTGCGCCGATTATAACATTCAGCAGGCGGAAAAGGTCGGAATTGCGGTGGGTGTTTATTTCTTTTCCACTGCTGTTGACACGGAGGAAGCACTCAAGGAGGCCGAGTGGACGGTTGCGGCAATTGCGGGATATTCCATTTCCTGCCCGGTGGTGTACGATTGTGAGGGCTTTTTGAACAGCGGCAGTCGAATGTACGGTATTTCAAGCGAACAGCGAACCGATAATGCACTTGCGTTTTTAAATTCGGTTAAGTCTGCGGGATATGAGGGAATGCTTTATTCCGCCGTGAGCGAGCTTGCGGCTTCAAAGTATTGGCAAACCAAAAGGCTTGAAAAGGAATTTTCCGTTTGGGTGGCACGTTATCCCGAGGTGCCATACCCCAAAACCGAGCAGCCGGGCTACAGCGGCAGATACGATATGTGGCAGTATACCGATAACGGCCGTGTAAACGGGATTGACGGCAACGTGGATTTATCGGTTGCATATTTTGTGCCCACACCGAAAAATCCGAAAAACAGCTCTGCAAGGCCCAATGCTGCCGAAGCCCCAAGCGAGAACGGAGATGCATATTATTCCGCGGCCGAGGCTGATGTTACGCCGAAAATAGAGGTTAATTTGCGTGCCGCCGCCACAACAAAAAGCAGTATTGTGGCAACGGTTAAAAACGGCACCGTGCTCAAGCGCAAGAGCGTGGGTACAAACGGTTGGTCGCGCCTTAGCTATAACGGTCAAACCGTTTATGCAATAACAAGCTATCTCACAACCGATATCGGCTATCGTCCGCCCGCAGATGACGGCTTTGCGGCAGCAGAGGGACAGGTTACAGCAAAGGATGAAACCAATTTACGCGCCGCCCCCTCTACCGACAGTGAAATTGTGGCCGTGATAAAAAACGGCGATTTTGTTAAAAAAACGGGCGAGAACAGAGCGGGTTGGACACGGCTTGACTATAACGGAAGGACGGTTTACGCAAAATCAAGCCTGCTTACAACCGAGGTTCGGGAAATTACCGATGTTACACCCTCGGCAAATGACGGCTTTACAGCGGCGGGCGGCAGATTTACCGCAAAGGATGAGGTGAATTTACGCTCCGCACCGAACGGCAAGGAGGATAATGTTGTGTGTATGCTCAAGCGCGGCGATTTTGCCGAGCGGCTCGGCACTAACGGCGGTAAGGGCTGGACAAAGCTTTTGTATAACGGGCAAACGCTTTATGCGGTATCAAGTATGCTTTTGTCCGAGGAGGAATTTAACTCGGCAGAGCAATAAAAATATTTTAAAACATTTGGGGCGGTGCCCGTGAGAAAGCTCACAGGCACCGCCCCTGTTGCACTTGCAGATAAATCAGCAGCCGCAACCGCAGTTGTTGTCACAGCCGCAGCTGTTACCGCCGCATCCGCCGCAGCAAACGAGGATGAGGATTAAAATTATGATCCAGGTGCAGCCGTTTCCGCCGAAATTGTTGTTACACATTGCAAAGACCTCCTTTTTTGTCTTCACCACATACTATGCCGAACGGAGAAAATGTGTTACTGCACAGGTTTTTTAAATATAAACAAATACTCATGTGCTATAAGCAAAAAGTTATATTTCACGCTATTTGTTTTCCAATATCCTGTTGCTTTGCAATTGTGTTGTTCTTTTATAATCAATTCTTTCAGTTTAAATCCGGCATCTTCAAAAATACGCATAACATCAAATGACATTGGTATCATACAGCCTTTTTGTCTTGTGTCACCCATAAGAATTGCACAGAACTTGTCCTTTTTCAGAACACGATAGCTTTCTGCCGCAACCTTTTTCATTTCCTCAAGAAAATCCTTTACTTTAAGTTGCGATAAATCACCGTCAATGCCATCACTGTATTTTATAATATCAGCATACGGCGGGTGAGTGCATATTAAATCAATGCTTTCATCGGGAACAAAATCAAGATTTCGTGCATCACCCTTTTTGATATATACCCTGCCTTTTGCCGGTTCATATTCAAAATCCGTCTTTTCTCGGCATCTTTCAAGTGCAATATCATTTATATCAACACCGATTATATCCCGATTTAAAAGCTTTGCTTCAACAAGCGTGGTTCCGCCTCCGGCAAATTGATCAAGCACTAAATCGTTTTCTTTTGAATAACGGAGGAGAATATTTCGGGGTATATACGGTGACCAATTGCCACGCCATTTTGCATCGTGCGTTGCCCAATTACCACGCTTCGGAAATGACCAATGAGTAGTCGTTTCAAGCTCAAAATCTCCCGGAGCATATTTTTTGATTTTCTTTTCTGCCATTATTTAAAGACCTCTTGAATTATCCCGGTTTCCATATCATTGATATTATAAATGTGTTCCATAACATCAAAAGTTTCTTCAAGGTTATGTTTTGCATTTGTCCAACCCTTGCCATCCGTAAACCATACAAAAGTAAATCCGTCTATTGTATCGGTTTCAAGAGCAAGCGTTTTGTAGCTGCGTGCGGTTTCGTTAAGCTTTGAACCTTTGCTACCGTAAAAATTCGTTTCTATACCGTAGATCATATTGTCAGTTTTAACCACATAATCAAATCGTTTTTCTGTTTTACCTTGATTTGAAATTGCAGATAAATCAATGCCCCATTTTTCGGTAATTTGATGAATATACATCTCTTTGTAGAAGTTTTTATTTTTTACAAAGCCTGCTTTTTTGATAAAGCCTTCAACCAAATTCTCCATAATGTGGCCGCCGCGATTTTTACGACCGTTGGAATCTAGCCCTGTTTCAACGCCGGTTACATAGTCAACCAAGTTGTTTACAATATGATTGGCCATTAAATCAAACAAGCCTGTTTTGCGCATGAAGACCTTGTATTGTTCTGCATCAAGATTAGGTTTCTTAAAATTATATGTAAATTCGCCGTCACTGTCTATTGCGTACATCTCATTTGACCGTACTGCCAAAAGTAAAGGAATACATTTTAAAACTTCGGGATATTTTTTAATTAAATTTTCAAAATCCGCTTCAATATTTTTAGAACCGATAAGGGAATTTAAGATATTAAGTTCAACCTTGATATTATCGACATTTCTGTGAACCTTTTCAAAATCTATGTAATAACCATAATCTGCGATACTGTCACGAAAACCGGATAACCATTCGTTAAAATCTCTGTTAGCCATATTTTTTATACCCCTCAATAATTTGCAATGAGCAATTCATCTATTTTTCCACGCAATTCACTGTTGCAGTTAATCATTCGTGTTGCCTGCACTCTTTTAATTTTATGTGTTTTATAAAGCTCATCAAAGAAATTATCTTCCGTATTGGAATTTTTCGGATCGGAATTACTAACAACAACCTTTGCACCTTTTTTATTCATCATTTTCACAAACTTCGCAAGCTCAATTTGCTTTTCATCATCAAACAAGGTTTCTGTATATGCGGTAAAGCTTGATGTTTCGGTAAGCGGTCTGTAAGGCGGATCAAAATATGCAAAGGTGTTTTCATCAATAAAGTCGGCCGACTCTCTGTAATCACCGCACACGATAGTGACTTTCTGCAATTTTTCCGAAACTGCCCTAAGATTGCTTTCGTCGCAGATAAGCGGATTTTTATATGCTCCCATAGGAACATTAAAAAGTCCTTTTTTATTTACCCTGTAAAGCCCATTAAAACAGGTTTTATTAAGGAAAATCATCAATGCGGCTTTTTCAATATTGATATTCTCATTTCCGTTGATCTTCAAATCGTTAAAACGCTCTCGTTTCTGCATATAGTATGACTTACGATTTTCTGTATCTAACGGGATAAAATCGTTTTGCAGAGTATAAAGCAGTTCAATCAGTGCATCAATATCATCACGAATAATACGATATGCGTTTATAAGCTCTGAATTTATATCGCTGATATATATTTCTTTCAAACAGTATTTACTTAAAATATCAAAAAGCACCGCACCGCCGCCAACAAACGGCTCGGCATATTTTGTTATATTTCCGTTTTCAAACGGATAATATTTTTCTATTTCTTTGAGCAACTGGCCTTTCCCGCCTGCCCATTTTAAAAACGGCTTAACTGCTTTTTCTTCCGTTACATTATATCGTGTGCTCCGTGCATCAATCGGCTTTTCGGCATTTGACGGAATCAGCCACATATTTCCGAGCATTTGAGCATTTTTAATTCTGTTTTCCGAGCAAAGCACCGCTACTCGCCTTTGAGAAATACCCCATTTGTCTGCGGCTTCTCTTGCGGACATAAATTCCATAACTATACCTCCACAATTCGTTAATCACATTATATTCTAAATCTCGAATAATAGCAATACTATTTTTCAATTGCCGAAAAATATTTTCAAAAAAATCAAAAAAATATTTGACTTTTACTGACTTTGGTGTATAATAATAGTCAGCAAAGGTCAAAACGAGGTGTCTTCATATGAGAATGAGTGATTTGATAACAAGAGAAATAATAAGAATGCTGAACGAATCGGAGATTAACACTGCCGAAATACAGCGAAACGAATTTGCCAACAGCATAGGCTGTGCACCGAGCCAGATCAATTATGTGCTTTCCTCGCGCTTTACCCCCGAGCACGGCTACACAATAGAAAGCCGCCGCGGCGGCGGTGGGTATATACGTATAAAGCGTGTTGTTATGAGCAAAGCCTCGGCGCTTATGCACATAATAAATTCTCTCGGCGGGTCGGTTGATGCCATGACAACGAGAATAGTGCTTGAAAACTGTATAGAATCGGGCATAATATCTCGGGAAACGGCGGGCTTTATTTCGGCGGCAGTATCTCCTGCGGTTATGCAGTCTGTACCTGTGGAATACAGGGATACGCTGAGGGCCGCGATTTTAAAGCAGCTGCTTTTAACACAGATTAACTGAAAGGAAGTAAGGTTTTTATGCTTTGCGATAAATGCGGAAAAAACAATGCAACCACACATATAAAGCAAATTATCAACGGTGTTGTTACCGAGCGCCGCTTGTGCTCGGCCTGCGCCGCAGAGGAGGGCTTTTCAAAATTTCCGCACGGCGGGCTTGCGGATATGCTTGCCTCAATGCTCGGGGATATTTCGGGTCCGGCAATAGGCAAGGCGAAGGTGCGTTGCCCTGTTTGCGGTGCCGAATTTTCGGATATTGCGGAAACGGGCAGGGTTGGCTGTGCCGAGTGCTACAAGACCTTTTACAATGAGCTGTTGCCCTATTTAAAGCGGGTGCACGGCAGTGTTAAGCATATAGGCCGTGTGCCTAACAGCGCCCCGCTTGCGGTAAGGCCGCAGGAGGAAACGGTTGACACATTGCGAATGCAGCTCAATCAGCTTGTGAGTGAGGAGCGCTTTGAGGAGGCCGCCGTGGTGCGTGATAAAATTAAAAAGCTGGAGGAAGCCGAAAATGAGTAGCTGGTATACCGTGCACGCTCCCGAGGATGATATTGCGGTGAGCACAAGAATACGCCTTGCTAGAAATCTTTCCGGCCTGCCGTTTCCCGCAAGAATGACGGCCGAGCAGAGGCGTGAGCTTAATTTAAGGGTTAAAAAGGCCGTGCTTGAGAGCAACACACCCTTTGCGGGGGAGCTGAAATACATTGATATGAAGGATGTGCCGCAAACCGAAATTGCGGCTATGGTGGAAAGGCACATAATAAGCCCTGAATTTGCCGAGGGAAATTCCGAGCGTGCTATTATACTTTCGGGGGATGAAAGCATAAGTATTATGATAGGTGAGGAGGACCATGTGCGAATACAGGTGATTTTGGGCGGCTTGCAGCTTGAAAAAGCCTATGATATTGCCGAAAGCCTTGATTCTCTGCTTTATTCCTCACTGCACTTTGCCTTTGACCGCACCCTGGGCTTTTTGACCGAGTGCCCCACAAATCTCGGCACGGGGCTCAGAGCCTCGGTTATGCTGCATTTGCCGATTACCGAATCCGAGGGGGATATTTCCGCAGTGGCGGACTCGGTAGGCAAAATAGGCTTTACGGTTCGCGGTATGTACGGTGAGGGGAGCGAGGCCAGCGCCTCAATGTACCAAATTTCCAACCAAATAACACTTGGAATAAGCGAAAAGAATGCTATAGACAACCTTAAAATAATAACACAGCAGCTTATAGAAAAGGAGCGCACTGCAAGAGGGGCGCTTAACCGAATTAAGCTTGAGGATTTGTGCTTTCGCGCTTTGGGCACCCTTAAGGGTTGTAGGATACTTTCAAGTGCCGAGATGATGAAGCTGCTTTCGGTTGTTAAGCTTGGTGTCGGTGTGGGCATAATAAAAACGGAGGTGCTCCCGATGAGGCTGTTTATAGAAGGTCAGCCGAATATGCTTATGAAAAAATACGGTCAGTTAGAGCCCGAGGAGCGGGATATATATCGCGCCACCTTTATTCGGGAAGCATTGGATTAGTCTGACAGTGGAGTGATTTTAAATGAAATACAATTTTAACGGCTTTACCCAAAAAGCAAACGAGGCCTTAAATCAGGCCATTTCCTCGGCCGAGCAGTTCGGACACACCTACGTCGGGAGTGAGCATTTGCTTTTGGGACTTTTGCGAATAGGCGGAGGTGTGGCTGCCGCGGTGCTCAATAAAAACGGCGTTACCGCAGAAAAAACCGAGCAGCTTATACGTGCAAGCATAGGTAACGGAACCCCCACAAGGCTTTCACCAGACTATTTCACACCTCGCGCAAAGCGGGTTATAGAATCGGCAATGGCCGGGTGTGCGAATATGGGCAAGAAATATGTGGGAACAGAGCATTTGCTTATGGCGATTTTAAGCGAGAATGATAATTACGCCATACGCTTTATAAACGAAATGGGAGCGGATACGGCCGCCATTACATCGGAGGCGCTTAAGGCCTCTGGTATAGACCCTGTCGAGGCAAAATGCACGGGTGAGGGTGATTGCCGCGGTGAGAACGGCAGGGAGGAAGCCCCAACACTTTCAAAATACGGGCGTGACCTTACCGCCGAAGCCAAAAAGGGCAAAACCGACCCCGTGATAGGCCGAGAAAAGGAAATTGAACGGGTTATACAAATTCTTTGCCGCCGCACAAAAAACAACCCCTGCCTTATAGGCGAGCCGGGTGTCGGTAAAACCGCAATTGTGGAGGGGCTTGCGCAGAAAATAGTAAACGGTGAGGTGCCCGAAATCCTTGAAAACAAGCGGGTTTATACACTTGACCTTACGGGAATGATAGCCGGCACGAAGTATCGCGGTGATTTTGAGGAAAGAATAAAATCCGTCATAGATGAGGTGACGCGCTCGGAAAACATTATTTTGTTTATAGATGAGGTTCACACCATCATAGGCGCAGGCTCGGCTGAGGGCTCAACCGATGCCGCCAATATTCTTAAGCCTTCACTTGCGAGGGGTGAGCTGCAGCTGATAGGTGCCACCACAATTTCGGAATATCGCAAGAACATTGAAAAGGATTCCGCGCTGGAGCGGCGTTTTCAGCCGGTAACGGTTGCAGAGCCTACCGAGGCCGATGCGGTGCTCATCCTTAAGGGCTTAAAGGATAAATACGAGGCTCACCACAAGGTTAAAATAACCGATGAAGCGATTGAAGCCGCGGTTAAGCTTTCGGCACGCTATATAAGCGACAGATTTTTGCCCGATAAGGCAATAGACCTTATAGATGAGGCGGCCTCCCGTGTGAGGCTTACGGTTTCGGCGGCCCCACCCGAGCTGAAACAGCTTGAAGAAAAAATTGCCGATACCGAGGCCGAAAAGGAGCAGGCGGTTAATTCTCAGGAATTTGAGCGTGCCGCTGCTTTGCGTGATACCGAGGGTAAGCTGAGGCGTGAATACGATGAAGCCAAGGAACGCTGGCACAAGGAAAGCGCACATTCGGGCGGCGAGGTGACCGAGGAAAACATTGCCGAAACGGTTTCCGCGTGGACGGGCGTCCCCGTGGCAAGTCTTACCGAGGAGGAAAGCGCACGGCTTTTGCGGCTTGAAGGTGAGCTTCACCGCCGACTTGTAGGGCAGGAGGAGGCCGTGACTGCGGTTGCGCGGGCAATAAGGCGCGGCCGAGTGGGCCTTAAGGACCCAAAACGCCCGATAGGCTCATTTATATTCTCGGGCCCTACGGGTGTAGGTAAAACCGAGCTTTGCAAGGCGCTTGCCGAAGCTATGTTCGGCAGTGAAAATATGATGATACGGCTTGATATGTCGGAATATATGGAGAAGCACACGGTTTCCCGCCTTGTGGGGTCGCCGCCCGGATATGTCGGCTTTGAGGAGGGCGGCCAGCTTACTGAAAAGGTAAGAAGAAACCCTTACTCGGTAATACTTTTCGATGAAATAGAAAAGGCACATCCCGATGTTTTCAATATACTTTTGCAAATTTTAGAGGACGGAATTTTAACCGATTCCCAAGGGCGAAGGGTAGATTTTAAAAACACGGTTATAATTATGACATCGAATGTAGGAGCACGGCTTATTACCGATAAAAAGCGTGCCTTCGGCTTTGCGGAGGAAACTGCCGAAAGTGAGGCGCGCGATGTTAAGGAGGCCGTTATGGGTGAGCTGAAAAACACCTTCCGCCCCGAATTTTTGAACCGCGTGGACGATATAATCGTGTTTTCCAAGCTTGACCGTGAGCAAATTGCCGAAATAGCCGAAAAAATGCTTGACGGGCTTAAAGCAAGGCTTTTAAATCTCGGTATAACCCTTGAATTTGACAATGCCGTTAAATATGAGCTTGCCGAAAAGGGCTTCGACCCGATTTACGGTGCCCGCCCGCTGCGGCGCGAAATTCAAAATAAAATCGAGGATGCGCTGAGTGAGAAAATACTTGATTCCGGCATAAAGAACGGTGATACCGTGCTTTGCACCACGGAAAACGGTGAATACACCTTTACGGTGAAATAAATTTTTCTTTGTATATCTATCTCAACATTTATTATAAGAACGACAAAAAAAGAGTGACCCGAGGGGTCACTCTTTTTTTAAATGCGTTAGGAATTAATCCTCAAGGTAGGCATACTGGAAGTACCAATAGCCGTAGGGGCTGT
>CAZKUO010000002.1:0-90499 GCA_964555975.1 uncultured Ruminococcus sp.
CCCTGTTTTAAAAGAATTCTGCAAAAATAAGTTAGGCTTATAATTAACATTTTTACATACTTTGCTCATAGTTGTTTTCATAATCACTTTGCTCGGGACGGATGCCGAGAGCCGCTTTCTTTTGAGCGATCTTGGAGCGGAGTTTTCTGTCCACCTGCCGACCGAGTCGTTTTGCGTGTCTGTCATAATTATTTTGAAATAATTTGAGGAAGGCGCGGAACACATTCGTAAACAGAAACCCGACTTTTTGCTCAGTGGAGTAGCCTGAGCTTACGAGATAGTTATCCATCTGCACCGCCGCTCTGATAATGTCATTCTTTAGACTGCGGAACTCTTTATTATCTTCCAGAGGTATATCCGGCTCTTTCTTTTCGTAATACAGGGACAGCTTATAAAGATGCGGCGCATCTTTTTGAATCAATTGGTGAATATCAGGATTCCGCCGTTCTTGCACAGTCGTGCTACGAAAAAGCGGGGATAACACGGAAGGATACCATTTTGAATGAAGCAAAAACTTGTATGACGGATGCCGTTACAAGTTGCGAAAAAGCAATTAAAATGTTTCAGTCTATCGCTGGATGGAAGGATGCTGATGAGCAAATCATTGACTGCCAAAAGAAGATCGAAGAAATCAAGGCAAAGGAAGAAGCAGAACGTTTAGAAAAAGAACGCCAAGCGGAAATTGCACGTAAAAAAGCAGAGCGTATTGCTAAGCGAAATAAGAAAATAGCCATCATCACTACACCTATCGTTTGTGCAATTATTGCTTTTATTATCGTTTTGAATACGGTCATTTCAACGCAAAAGAAAAATGATTTTATAGCGACCTACGGACAAGAGGCATATGACAAATTTGGTTTAGTTGTTGAGGGCGAATGCATAAAGTTCGGTGCATACGAACAAGACAACAACACCTCCAATGGAAAGGAAGATGTCGAATGGCTTGTTCTTGAAGTGAAAGACGGGAAAGCACTGGTTATCAGCAAATATGCTCTTGACCACCAGCAGTACAACACAAGTTATACCGCTGTCACCTGGGAGACCTGCGCGCTCCGAAAGTGGTTAAATAACAATTTCATCAATTCTGCGTTTACTGCCGACGAAAAGGCAATGATTCCCACGGTCACAGTATCTGCAGACAAAAATCCTGAATACAGTACGAACCCGGGCAATGCAACACAGGATCAGGTGTTCTTGTTAAGCATTACCGAAGCAAATAAGTATTTCAGCTCCAATAGCGCAAGACAATGCAAGCCTACCGATTATGCAGTTGCAAATGGAGTGTATGTTAATAGTTTCGACGGCAACTGCTGGTGGTGGCTGCGGTCGCCCGGCCACGGTCAGAATTATGCCGCCGGTGTCCTCAGTGGCGGCGACGTCGACGTGGGCGGCAGCATTGTCGACAATGGGTATGCCGTCCGCCCCGCTTTGTGGATTGATTTCAACAAATGAATTTAATTATTATAGGCAACGGTTTTGATTTATATTATAATATGCCTACAGGTTATTGTGATTTTGAAAAATATATTTCCGATAATTACCTTAAAGAAAAAGAAAGTATTGAAGAAATGTATTTAAGTTCGGCTTGCGACAATAAAACATTGTGGAGCGATTTTGAAATCAATTTAGCCAAAGTGGATAAAAAACAAATACTTAATTGGGCTACCAACCCTGAAGAAACGAAAGAACTGTATTCTTATGTCTCCGGGTGCGATAAAACAATCAGGGCATTATTCGAAAGTTGGATTAAAAATATTGACTGTGTCATTAACACAAAATATAATAAAAATTTCATAATTTTATGATATACTGCATTAAAGGCTGTTTTATGGAACACTACCCATGATATGGCGTAACCGTAAACACAAAAGAGCATTATTACGAGAGATACGAGGTGATTATGATGAGTAGCACAATTAGCGATGCCGTCAGCAAACTTTCGGCATTTACTGACCGGACACCAATAGATTGGGATGCCCTTGATTCTGTCCTCAAAGGATTAGAGGATATAAATTTCTACGATGGGCAATATGAAGAGACGATATTGTCTGAATTTATTATGGACGGAAATTTCTGCAATCGGGGCTTTATTCTGACAGATGTCGTACGTCATTTCCTTGCTTGCGGTTATGATGTTGCAGCAAATGACGGTTTGAATGGCGCTCTGGCACTTCATTCACTTTGCCGGTCATCGTTTGATCAACATATTTTGGAGGCTGCCAAGGTTCTTATGAATGCCGGTGCACCCGTCAATTTCGGCAACTGCGACGATGATCCCAACGAAGAACCAAGCGGTCTTCTTGAAAGCATAGGTTGGGAACTTTCCGGCGCCTGGATGGTGGATAAGGACTATGCTTGGGCAAATACACTGGAAGCCTATTATGCTATGACAGAAGCCTATATCGCAGACAAGGATTACAATTCCATCGATAATTACTCTGCTTGTATCGGAAAACCTCTTACTGCTGTTTCGGCTATTAAAAAAGGAGATACACTCTTTTTGCAGGAAGAGGGCGTTCTCTCTGTCTACGCAGAGCCTATTATCATGTGGTTTGCAGACAAACCTTTGATTATAAGCTGTTACACGGACTTTGTCGTAAACCCCGTGTATGCCGACGACAAGAAAAACGAACTTTGCGATGTAACCGGCAGTTTTTCTTCCGTTATCGGTGCTACGCTGAAAGAAGTGCAGTACATAGGCACTACTATTTGCTATTTTGAATTTGATAATGGCCAACGGTTATTTTTTGCCAGCCGCGACATCGGCAACAGAAAACGAGTCGGCACTTTTGAAATCCGTGTCAAAGGCAATACTGTGAATGTCGAAAATCTCAAAATTGAAAGTATATGCGGCATAAACGGAACAACATTTGCAAGTGCCGTCACAGACTACGAGGAGAATGCAATTGCCCTTTTCTGCGATGGGGCAACTTATCTCCTGTACCTTTGTTCCGGCAGTGGTAATAAATACAAATTCGGCATTTGCTCCTGCTCTAAAGAGCTACTCAAGGAATATGCTCGTCAATATCCGCTAAAGAACCACTCACATATTTCCTGCTTTTATGAGCAAGACAACCTCCAAGCTATCCGGATTGATTATCCTGAGGGACATTTATATATGCTGGCTACGGAGTATGACATAGAACTTCAGCTCAACAACAGGTTGTATGACCCTTTAACAAATTCCGGTTTATCTTGTACGGATGGCACGCATATGGAGTTTTGGAAAAGGAGTGACGGGTGATAAACTATGAAATTATTCGGAACTTTTGAAGCGGTAAAGTTTTATCAAGAAAATCAGATATTTATAACAAACAATGGGTATCTTTACTACATTTACAGCTCCAAGTACAATCATTGGAAAAAGCATTCGAATGCAGGTAATGATCACATTACAGTAGCTAATTACGACGATATAACAAAAGAAGAAATCGTGAACGCTATGAATGGGATTTTCCCAAAAAGTGAAAATGATTTTATGCGATTGTGTAATCCCTCCCAACTGTGCATTCAAGATATGCTCGAATTGCTCAAAGAGGATTACGAAAAATATATGTCAGATAGTATCATCTGCCATACGATTCATTGCTTTTTGTCTGAGTCTGATATTTGCCATAAGACCTTTGAGGAAATAAGAAAATCACTTGATACTGCTACGGAAAACCTGTACAGCAACAGTCAGGTGGCGGCACTGATAAAGGAGCTTTCGTTAAAAATCATCGGCAGAGACATTTTCAAAAGAGAAATCGGCATCGTTGATGGCCACGATAGTTCATCTTATTTCCGGATTATGCCGGTGCGAATCATCGACTATGAGAATACCGCTGATTGGGATAATGTTGGGGAAATGAGAAGTGCGGAAATCTCAATTGAAGAAGATGATGTTGCCCAATACCTCATGCCTTTTCTTTATAACTGTTTCGACGAAGAAATTGAAGAAAATAAGAAGAGAAAAAACGTTTCCGGCTTTGAATGGTACTTAGAGCATAACTATTTTACATATGAGCAGATGGCGCATATTCTAAAGGACATCACAAATACTGTTGATGCGCTTTCCGCGGGGAAAGACAACGAATTCACGGAGAAGCTGAGAAAAAAAGCGTGTTACTTCAACCTACCGATTGGTATATGCAAAGAACATCAGCGATGAGGAAATCGCAGAGTACAATGCCAACAGGCCCACCGAGGATGATACAGAAATCGGACTTATTATTGATTTCTATCAGCGATTTGTCTATAGGATGCAATATATGATGAAAGTCGGTAAAGAAAAAGGCTATAATTTAATATCTTTTATGGGACCGTAAAAACTATGGCGAAATTAAGCAGTTATGACCATTAGGTCGCAACTGATTTTTCTTTGTTTACTGTAGCTGAGAGCGCCGGATAAGGCGCCCTTTTTATAACCGTTTAAATATCCGGACAATATTGACCGTAGGTTCGAATGAAATCTAAGCGTCGATTTAACTATTGATAAAAATTTATTTCTATTATTGTTGAAATTTCTATTGGCACTTTCAATTGATATGTGGTATTATATTTGTGCGGTTTGTGTTGTTTGCTCATAACATAATTATACCGTAAAAAAGACTACATTCCTATCACTTTTTCGATAAGTTTGTAGTCTTTTTTTGTTTGGGCTGTTTTTTTACAGCCCCTTTTGTGTATGCAAGCCTAAAAACTGCGTTTGTATGGTCGGCCGATATGTTGTGTGCAATTTACACGCACAAAAAATATTCATTACCGTAGGGCGAGGGCTTGCCACCCGCCGTTTTGTTTGCTTCGGGAGGTTTATTACATTGATTTGGAATTTTACCGAAAATATATTAAATGCACTGTTTAGCGGTAATATTTGTGCGGACGGTGGTTATTTTATATCATAAACCGAACGCAAGAGCACAGTTTTCGGAGCACCCTTCAGTATTTTCACCGTCTTAGAGCCTTTATTCATATCAAAATAATTATCGCTTAATACAAAATCCGAATCGGGCGAATAAATTTCAACCGACTTTGCATAGCAGTCGGAAAATACCGTTATTTCATCTCCGTTGATTTCACAGCTTAAATTCGGGTTTTGGAATTTAAAGAACTTAGGCGCCGTAAACAACACACTGCCCTCGCTCGTTGTTTCTCCGTCGCACACAAGGCTGTAACTGAAATAATTGTGATTCACGTCGGTTTTCTCAAAATCAATTTCGGGAAGTGTAACAACCGAAAAAGCCGGGACGGAAATATACGCTTTCCCGTTTTTGATGGTTTCGCTCTCCGCGTTTCGCAATTCCCATAAAACCGTGCCGCTCACAGCCGCAGCGGAATCGTTTGTCACCGAGAGCTGCGCTTTTGTTTCATAATCAACGGTACGTTCCATATTCACCTGTGGTCTTGTGTCGCGCTCGCCGGTTTCCAGGCAGGAAATAAGCACGGGTGAATAGAATTTTTGCGCATAATACTGAAGCGCCTTATAGCGACCGAAATAATCAATGCTTGACCAGGAGGCACCCGGCCAAATATCATTCAATTGCCAGTAAATTGTGCCCATACATCTTCCGCGATTACGCCTGAAATGCTCAACACCGCACTTTATGGCCTCTGCCTGTAAAAGCTGGGAGGCATACAAAAGGGTGCCGAAATCGGCCGGGTAGAGGTAGGTTTCGGAAAGATAGGACAGGATTTTTCCGTTTGCGTTTCCGTTTCTTTGATGCCGCTCCATTACACGGCTGAAAATATTTCGGTCCTCCGGCTCGGTGTAGGCATTTACCGTTTTTTCCGATGGAAAGGACTGAAAACCGAATTCACTTAAATAACGGAAATGCTTTTTTCGGTATTCGGTAATAGGCTTGTCGTGGAACCAAACATCCCAATAGTGACAGTCTCCGTAGTTTTCGTTTCTTGTTTCAAGGAAGTGGCCGCAGCCTGTCGGGCTTGAGGGAACATAGGGTATGTAGGGGCATAATTCCTTTATCATATCCGGTAGTGTGCCTTCAAAAAGCTCGATGCAAATCGGGTGGAAGTCGGCATAGATACTGTCGCTGTAATTTCGTTCCACCTCGTTGTTTCCGCTTATCATGACAAGTGAAGCGTGATGGCGGATTCTTTTGAGATTATCCTCAAATTCGGCCAAAACATTGGATAAAAATTCGCTTTCATCGTTTATAAGACAACAGGCGAACATCATATCAAGCGAAACCATAAGGCCGAGCTCATCACATAATTCAAAGAAAAAGTCGTTGGGATAAAATCCGCCGCCCCACACACGAATTATGTTAAAATGAGCGGCTTTACACGCCGAAAGCATTTCGGAGGTACGTTCTTTTGTTATTCTTGAAAAAATGTTGTCCTCGGGAATGTAGTCGGCACCCATGGCAAAAACGGGTATACCGTTTATTTCATGGTAAAAACTTTCGCCCCAACGATCCTTTGTTCTGACAAGCCTTACCGTTCTTAAGCCGATACGCTTTTTTTCGAAATCGACAACCGTATTGTGCTCAAGCAACTCAGCCGTTACCGTGTACAGCGGCTGCTCACCGAGCTCGTTCGGCCACCAAAGCTTCGGCTGAGTGATTTCGGTTTCTTTATTCGGCGTCACGGTCATTTCGGCGCCGTCGGGTGTTGAAAGAGTAACTTTAATATCGCACGGGGAATCTGTGCGGATGCTCGGTGTTATGAAAACACGATTGTTTTCGTGGCGCTGTGTTATGTTAAAATCCGTGATTCTTGCGCTGTTTTTTTCAAGGAGATAAATATCACGCCATATTCCGGCATCGGGTAGCTTCGGCCCCCAATCCCAGCCGAGCATACAATTCGTTTTACGAATGTGCGCAAAGCCGTCCATACACTCATGCATGCCGGGGATAGGCTTTTTCGCCTGTTTTTCCTTTATGTAGCTGTCTACGGGATGAAACACGATTTTAATGGTGTTTTCGCCGTCGGTAAGAGCCTTTGTAACATCGAATTCCCAAGTGCGGTGCATATTATCCGTATAGGCAATATGGGTGTCGTTTATAAAAATGTCACACAGGGTATCTAACCCGTCACAATGCAGAATAACATTGCTTTTGCTGTGAATTGTGAATTTTCTTGAAAAGGAAAATTCGTTATCCATTAAGGCTAAGGCCTCTGATTCGTTTTCTCTGAAAAAAGGATCCGGTATTAATTTATTGTCCAGCAAAATGGAATATACCGAGCCCGGCACCTTACCATCGGCCTTATAACCGCCGCCGGAAAGCTGCCAAATTCCGTTTAAATCTGTTTTTGTCATATTGGGTAACCTCCTGAATTGATATAAGGCGCCGAGGTAAATGTTAGCCCTTAAACGCCGGTTTGTTTTTTAAAGCTGCGAGTATGGAATACGCAGAGTAACGGTTGTGCCCTTGCCGGGTACGCTGTTAAATTCCAATCCGTAGTCCTCTCCGTAATAGAGCTTGATTCGTTCGATTACGTTTTTTATTCCAAAGCCTCCGGCATAAATGCTGTCGGAATCAGAATCAGCTTCATTCGGGATTTCCGAAAGGCTTGTGAGCTGTGCGATTTGTTCCTCCGACATTCCTATGCCGTCATCCGTAATTGAAAATTCAAGGGTATTGTCAACCAAGCACCCGTTAATTGTTATGGCTCCCGATTGCTCCTGTTTCCCGCGTATTCCGTGCAGCACCGAATTTTCCACAATCGGCTGGAGCAGTAATTTGAGAATAGCGCAATCGTAGATTTCGGGGCTTATATTCAAATTTAGCTGTATGGAATTATCAAAGCGGTAATTGCTTAATTTGATATAAATTTCAAGGTGCTTAACAGAATCCCTTACGGTAACAAGCTCTGCACCGTTGCTTAAGCTCAGCTTGTAATATTTTGAAAGCAGCGATACGATTTCGGATATTTCGGTTGCGCCGTAATCGTGCGCAATCCAGTTGAGCATATCAAGTGTATTGTATAGAAAGTGCGGATTTATTTGAGCCTGCAATGCTTTCAATTCGCTGTCTTTAAGCTTAATACCCATTCGATAATGCGAATTTGCGTAGTCGTTTATTTTATCAATCAGTTGAATATAGCTGTTGTTTAAGTCACAGATTTCGTCGGTTCCTTCAATAAATGAGATAGAACGGTAGTTATCAAAACGTTCCTCCTTCATACAGGTTGCAAGGAAGCGTATGCGCTTTGTGAGCAATCTTGACAGGAAATAAGCAACCAGATAAAACAAAGAACTGATGCACAGCATAGTGATAAACATTGTGATTCTGGTGGAATTTGAGGTTTGCAGTATTTCACTGTACGGCACAAGCGAAACAAGCGTCCATTCCGAAACATCGGTTTTTATGTAATTCAGCATAAGCTTCTCGCCGCTCGCCGCGAAGGAATCCTTGTTTTCGGCAATGCTATCCGAAAGCAGTGCGGTTTTTATGCCGTACTTCTCTAAAAAATCATCATCCGAATTGGCAATCAGATTTCCGTTGTTATCCAAAATCACGGTTGCACTGTTCGACATGACGGGCGAATGATTTATAATGGAATTAAGAAAATTCCGGTCTATGTTTACGGTCAAAATCCCTATGTTTTTATTGGTCTTTTTTGATTTGAAATATCTGGCTCCCGTAATAACCGAAATGTTCTTTTTGGAAAAGTTGTAATTAACGTCTCTCGAAGGGAGCCACAGCAGTTCACCCCTGAATTCGGAGAGCGCAGAGTCCAATTCCTTTCCGAAAGCACTTCCCGCCGAGATAAAAGTAACACCCGTTCCGCCGCGACTTTCCTTAAGGACGTATTTGCCGTTTGTGTAAACCTCAACTGAATACAATGCATCCGACTGGAAAATATCATCGAAAAGCTCGTAAACCGTTTGAAAATCCTCATACCGATCAAACAGAATATTATCAGGCATATTATTTTCATAAATTTCGGTTACGGTGCGGTTGAAAACGACCTGCTCGGTTGATTTGGTGATTTCGTTCAGTATCCTGTTAAGGTAGGCGTCGGTTTGCAAAAGTGATACATTTGAAGAATACTTGAACTGCTTAATCAGGGTTTGTGACACATGAGCTTGAGAAAAGTAAGTAAAAAGCAACAGAGGAATTATAATAACAACGATATAAGAAATAAAAAGCTTATTCACTAAGCTCATGCGATAGGAATAGGTATTGTAAAGCTTATTAAATATTTTTTTCATGGTATATTCTTTTTCCTAAATTCGGTGGGTGTCATTCCTACGTGCTTTTTAAATTGCCTTGAAAAATAGTTTGAATTGCTGTAACCCACAAGATAAGAAACTTCATAGGTTCTCACATCGGTATTTTTAAGCAATTCGGTTGCTTTGCCTATACGGAAAGCATTTATATAGGCGTTTATGGTGGTGCCCTTTTCTTTTTTGAAAACCTGGCACAAATAGGCAGAGGTAAAATTCAGGCTTGCCGCCATTTTGTTAATGGAAAGGTCGGGCTCCTGAAAATGCTGCTCAATATAATGCTGAACCCGATATGCGCATTTGGACATAAGACCGTTATTGGCAAGCTCCGCGGAGTACAGCCCCAGCTTTTCACTCAAGTATGAATGCAGCTCAGCAATGGTATCAAATTTGGTAATATGCTCCCAAATGGAACGTGTTTCGTGAGAAAAAACACCTGAAAAATTTCTTTCTGAGCAAATGATATCCAATATAACCAATAACTGATAATAGGCATTTTTTATGTCATTTACTTGGTGCAGATATATCGGCTTTTTAAATTCATTCAGCAGATTTGTCGTGATTAGGAGTGCTTCTTCGCAATTATCGTTCTTAATTGCAGAGCTAAAGTCTCTGAAGACGGTTTTATCTATTTTGCAAGTGGTGTCGGCACAATCGTCCCCGTCGTTGTAATAGCATATGTTATTGTAACCGGTGAAAAACAGCTTTTCCATGCAAATCATCGCGTGAGAATATGAATGAAAAATCTGCTCGGCTTTGGAAACGGGACTGCCGACCGCAAAGAATATTTGCGTAATTCCGGACAGGGATAGCTTTAGCTCCGAGAAAATCTGGTTAAGCGTATTTCTGATAAAATCCGCATTTGAAGAATGGTTATAGCCGATGTGAATAATAAAATCATAATGATTTTTACGAGCTGCCAAAAAGCAATCCGAATAGTGAGCCAATACCTTTTTGGTTTTTCGGAAGGCTGTATTGGCCTCATCATCCGAAAGCTGTTTGTTGCTAAGCCTGCAAATAACCGAGCGGTGGCGGAAGCACCCCGAGAATTTCGGGCAAAGCAAATGCAGCTTTTCGATACTTGCTTTTTCAATGCTTGAATTTGTAAGAGAAATTGCGATTTTTTCAAGAAAAGCATCCTGCTGCTGCTCATGCAGGGATTGATTTTGTTTTAGAATTTCAATTCGCTGTTTGTTATTTTCGGCAATACCAATAGCAGAGGAAAGCACCTTAAACAGTTCCCTGTCGACAATCGGCTTTTCAACATAACCGATTGCGTTTAATGAAATTGCCGATTTTAAATATTGCTTGTCCGAATAACCGCTGATGAATATTATCTGAATATCGGGGTTTAAATTCTTTATTTCGGTTGCGAATTTAATGCCGTCCAGCTTCGGCATACGGACATCGGTAATAACAATATCGGGAACGGTGGATTTTGCCACTTCAAGACCTTCAATACCGTTTGCGGCTATGCCGACGATTTCCACGGGAAAATTATTTTGCATAATAAGTGAAGCCAAGCCATTCCTTGTTCTGACTTCATCATCGACAATCAGCAGTTTTAGCATAGTGTTAAGCCCTCCTTCACATATACTACAATTGAAATTTGTAAAGATATGCGAATGTTAAATAGTAATCCATTATATTATATGGATTTTGTTTGAAAACGGCAACTTTTTGAAGCAAATTGCGGAAACCAAAATATGGGTATATGCTTTTGCCACCCGCATACAGCGGGTGGACTTGTTTAAGCGGTAATTTGATATTTAATGTAAACAGGATAGTGGTCGGAAGGGAGAATGCCGTTTGCCTTATCGGTAATAACCTTGTAATTCAATACACTCATATGCTTTGATGAAACAAAGATGTAATCCAGAGTCACATTACCCTGACCGTAGTTATGGAAGGTGTAGGCCGGTTCGGATTGCTCTGCGATTAGGGATGAGTCGGCAAGCTGCTGCTGCGTCTCTGAGTATATGTCACTTGTGGGATTATCGTTAAAGTCACCTGTAAATATAACGGGTAAATTCGTATAGCCCTTTATAAAGTTGAGAACCACCTGTATCTGTTTGTTGCGGGCGGCAATGCCGCTGTGGTCAAGATGTGTGTTTACCACCAAAATTTTGGCACTGCTTTTCTTTTCACGCAGTACAGCATAAGTAAATGTGCGATACATACTGGATTCCGAATATTTGGAAATCGTGTTCGGTGTGTCCGAAAGCCATTTCGTTCCGCCCTCAAGCAAAATGAATTTTTCCTTTAAATAGAAAATGGCACTGTACTGGCCGTCTGTGGTCTTACTGCTGCTCCCTATACTTGCGTAATCGGTGGCGAGATTTTCGTTTAAGTAGTTCATCCAGGAATCATCTGCCTCTTGAACACCGAGGGTATCGGGCAGCTTGTTCTGAATGGTTTGAAGCACGCTTGTTTTTCGCTGTGTTGTCTGGTCACCTACGTACAAATTGAAGCTCATGGCCGTCAGAGGGTCGGGCTGTACGACAGATGCGCAGATTTTTTTAATTTTTACAAGGTCTCTCAAATCTATATAACCGTCACGGTTTACGTCCAATCTGTTCACATTGGTCGATGTGCCTAAAATATACTTACGAAGAATAAGGATGTCCGAGGAATTAATTCGGCCGTTTCCGTCAATATCACCGGCGGCGGCGATATAAGCACCCTTGTAGAGCTTGACATCTTTAACATCCATATCCACGCCGAACATATAGCCGCCGCCGTTGATAACAAGGCCTACCGGACAGGCTGCTGTTGCGCTGACGTTGGTGCTTGTCCATGAAAAAGCATATTTCCAGTCACTGCTCTTGGTGACATCGCCGTTATCGGAAAGAACATAGCAAAGGAGGTTGTTTTTTACATCGGACTTTAAGTTTTCATAAACCATCATTATGGTAACGAAGCCGTTTTCATCAACATCAAAGCCGGAAACATTGGTTCTTTTGTTTTTGGTAACGGAGCCCATGGCGGCATCTACCACCACGGTGTCGGCATTTGTCATATATGCTTTAATACCCTGAGGCTCACCGCCCCAGTCAAGAAAAAAGCTGTCTACGCTGAGCGCATTGGTGTCGGCATAGCTGTTTGACCTCATCCTGTAAACCAGGCTGTAGGTTTCACCGTCCTTAACGGATACACCGTTAAGCTGAGCGCCCCAGCCGAAGGTGCCGGTTGTGGGCTGCTTGCCGGCAATACTTTTAATGTTAACGCTGCTGCCGTCACTGCTGACAGTTGCGGTGTAATTTTCGTTAAAGCCGGAATTTACGGCTGCGGGTGTCCACACACCGCTTTCACCCTTAAAATTAAAGGAATAAACCAAGTCTCCGTCCTGCGCGGCAGAAGCATCAACCGGTTCCTTGCCGCAGCCGGCACCCTTGTAAAGCTTAACATCTTTAACATCCATATCCACGCCGAACATATAGCCGCCGCCGTTGATAACAAGGCCTACCGGACAGGCTGCTGTTGCGCTGACGTTGGTGCTTGTCCATGAAAAAGCATATTTCCAGTCACTGCTCTTGGTGACATCGCCGTTATCGGAAAGAACATAGCAAAGGAGGTTGTTTTTTACATCGGACTTTAAGTTTTCATAAACCATCATTATGGTAACGAAGCCGTTTTCATCAACATCAAAGCCGGAAACATTGGTTCTTTTGTTTTTGGTAACGGAGCCCATGGCGGCATCTACCACCACGGTGTCGGCATTTGTCATATATGCTTTAATACCCTGAGGCTCACCGCCCCAGTCAAGAAAAAAGCTGTCTACGCTGAGCGCATTGGTGTCGGCATAGCTGTTTGACCTCATCCTGTAAACCAGGCTGTAGGTTTCACCGTCCTTAACGGATACACCGTTAAGCTGAGCGCCCCAGCCGAAGGTGCCGGTTGTGGGCTGCTTGCCGGCAATACTTTTAATGTTAACGCTGCTGCCGTCACTGCTGACAGTTGCGGTGTAATTTTCGTTAAAGCCGGAATTTACGGCTGCGGGTGTCCACACACCGCTTTCACCCTTAAAATTAAAGGAATAAACCAAGTCTCCGTCCTGCGCGGCGGTCGTATCGGCTGTCGCAGAGGCGGTGAGTATGCTTCCGAGAACGAACGATACGGAAAGCAGTATGGCAAACAGTTTTTTCATAAATTTTACGTCTACTTTCTCTTGTAAGTGTATTTTAGTGTCGGCAGGCTTCAACTTGCAAATTTATATTTAATAACTACAGGATAGTGGTCCGAGGGGAGAATGCCGTTTTCCTTATCGGTAATTACCTTGTAGTCGGACACATCAAAGCTGTCGGGCGAGAGGAAGATGTAATCCAACAGAGTAGAGGCGGCACCGTAATTGTGGAAGGTGTTGGCCTTTTTTGCATTTTTTGCAATGGTTGAGCTGTCGGTTAGCTTTTCAGTAACCATAGAGTAAATATTACTCGATTGATCGTCGTTAAAGTCACCTGTAAGCACAATCGACTTGTCCTCATACTTGGCAATGAATTTCAAAAGTGCTGTCATTTGCTTGCCTCGGGCCTCGGGCGTGGTGTGGTCAAGATGTGTGTCTATTACCATAAGTTCCTTACCCGTTTCATTGTCGGCTAAAAGGGCATAGCTGTAATTCCTGTTAAGCATGGACTCAGGCACTCTGGAAACCACGGTTGGTGTGGTCGAAAGCCACCTTGTTCCGCTTTCCTTCAAAGTGAAGCGGTCTTTGCGGTAGAAAATTGCACTGTAGGTACCGTTTGAGCCACCGTCGGTTCCCTCACCGACATAGTCATACAGCTCGTAAAGATTTTTATTGAGAAAGGTTATCCACGCTTTATCGGCTTCCTGTAGGCCGAGGGTGTCGGGCATCTGCCTTAATATTGCCTGAAGCACGGCAGTTTCCCTTTGTGCGGTTGGGGTTCCGACATATACGTTAAATGACATAGAGGTTAAGCTGCCGTTGGTTTCAAGCTTTTCAACAGTGGATTTTTTAAGCTTCACCGATTGCTTCTTCTCCGCATTATCCAACAATTGCGAAAGCAGGTCCTTTACGGCATGATATGTGGCAATTTTGTCGTTTCCCTTAAGGCAGACATAATTCTTATCTGCCCCGATAACGTATGTGCTCTTTTCGGGCTTGGTTTCGGCAAGGGAGCAATCCTTGCGGTTTGTGTCGCCTATAAGGATTTCTTTGCCGTCGGTTTTTTCGGAATCCGGCTTGACGTTCATGCGGTAACCGGCAATATAAAGAACATTGCTTGCAAACCAATTAGCCAGCAGTTCTTCCGTTTTTGCTTTGGCAGGGTAGATAACCGTATACTCCGAAATTAAATTTCCCTGTAGAGAGAGGCTTTCAATATCATATGTACTACATTCATATTTGTAATCCTCGGAATTATCGAATAATATGTCCGAACTGTCATCATGCTGCTTCAAAATATACTTTGAAAAGCTGTTTATTGCCTTGAGTGTTTTTTCATCGGAGCCGCCGTAGATTACAAGCTTTTTGCCGACCAAGGCATAGCCCCAGTCATCCACCTTTAAATTTGCGGCAAATTCTCTGACCTCCTTGCGGTCGCAGTTGCCGATTAGAATTTCATATTCACCGTAGGCGGAATCCTCACCGATATCCTTTCGCATATCAAGCTTAATGTCGAATTTATCCTTAATGGTTGACTGTAATGCTTTGTAGGCATCAACCACCTCATCGCTTGCGTCTGCCTGACGAACTAAAAAGTATTCGCTCAGCTTATCTATCGTAAGCTTTGCGTTTTTCGGCTTAAAGCCGGAGCTGCCGCAGGCGGAAAGTGTTGACACTGAGATTACCGCAATCATAAGCAGCGATAACATCTTTGTATAATACCTTTTCATAAAAATTTCTCTCCTAATCATTACTTTCAATTTTGTATTCAATCAATACAGGGTAATGGTCGGAAGGCAGCACACCGTTTGCCTCGTCGGTTATTACCCGGTAATCCGATACGTTGATATTTTCAGGTGTGACAAAAATATAGTCAAGAGTAACGTCGGCGGCACCGTAATTATGAAATGTATGTATTTTATCGGCATTTGGCACAAGCTCGGCCGAGCTTGTCAGCTGTGCGGAAATAACCTTATAGATTTCCGAATTGGGGTCGTCGTTTAAATCACCTGTAAAAACAACGGGATAGGACGGATAATTTTTGATAAAATCCAAAATAACCGGAACCTGCCTGTTCCGCGGAGCAGGGCCGATATGGTCAAGATGGGTGTTAATTACAAGAAATTCAATACCGCTTGCCTTTTCCGCAAGGATTGCATATGTGAAAATGCGAAACAGGCAGGACTCAGGAAACTTCGATACAACATCCGGTGTGTCGGACAACCATTTTGTCCCCGATTCAATAAGCTCAAAACGGTCTTTTTTATAAAATATCGCGCTGTACTCCCCGTTGTTTAATCCATCACGGCCTTCGCCTACATAATTATATATGCGGCTTAAGTTTTTTTCAAAAAATTCCATCCATGAGGGAGAAGCCTCCTGAACACCGAGGGTGTCGGGCTCATATTTTAATATTGTTTGCAAAACGCTTATTTCCCTTTGAGGGGGAGGGGTTCCCACATACACGTTAAAGCTCATGGAGGTTATGGGGTTGCTTTTCACGGTTTACATCTCCTTAAATGTGAAAAATATGATACAGCCGAGGTGAAATGTCGAAGCACTGTAACAACGGCCACACAAAGCGTATTAACGTTTTCGACAATTACAGACCTTATATATGGTTCTAAAAAAAGAACTTTGTCCCGTACATTCCACATAATATACTAAAATCGCGGCAAAAGAAACAAAAATTTGTCAAGAACTAAAAATTGTGCTAACTTTTATAATTTTGTTGGGTTTTTATTTGCCGACGACGCAGATATAATAGGACTATCAAGCAAAACAAGGGGCAGCCGATGTGAAATACAGGATAAAAGACAATTTAAATTTAAAAGCAAAAGCGGAAAGCATGAGCGTAGATGAACTGCTTACAAGTGTTATTTGTCCGGACTATCCGTTAAAGACAGCTCCCGTGCGAAATACAACCTCGGTTATGTTTCATGCGGGCGATATTAACACGGTAAAGGCTGTAAGTGAAAAGTTGAACCTGGCCAGAGAGGAAAAAGCTCTTGTTGTTGCCGATTTAGAATACGGAGCGGGCAAGTCGGCTGTGGGCGCGGTGGAATTTCCGTCTATGCGTGCCGCGGCAGAGGCGGGTGACGAACAGCTTGCCTACGATATGGGCAGGTATTCCGCAGATGAGGCCTGTCTTGCGGGTTATAATTGGACCTTCGGCCCGTGTGTTGATATTATCGGGGATAAAAGCAACCCGATTGTATCCATAAGAACGGCCGGTGAAAATGCAGATGACGTAATTCGTTACTGCGGTGCTTATATGAGAGGGCTTCAGGACGGAGGGCTGATTGCAACACTGAAGCATTTCCCGGGAGACGGCTGCTGCAATATGGATCAGCACGTTACAACAACCTGCAATCCGCTAAGCCGTGAGGAATGGGATAAAAGCTTCGGCCGGGTGTACGGCACCCTGATTGAGCAAGGAGCCAAGGCGATTATGCCGGGGCACATTTCACTTCCCGCTTATGATGAAATTGATGAAGAGACAGGCTTATACCCGCCGGCTACAGTATCAAAAAACCTGCTTACGGGGCTTTTGAGGGAAAAACTCGGCTTTGAGGGAATTATTGTTTCGGATGCTATTGTAATGGGCGGATTTTGCGGATATATGAACATATATCGGGCTTGTGCGAGATTTCTTGAGGCGGGCGGAGATTGCATTTTATTTATGCACCCAACCGAAGAATATTTCGGTGAAATGAAAAAGCTGATTGATGCGGGAGCCTTGAGTATTGAAACCCTGAAAAACCATGCGTACCGTATGCTTTGCTTCTCAAGAGAATATTTTGAAAGCGAAAAACAGCAGAGGCAATTTGACCGCAAGGCGGCGGAGGATTGCTGTGAAACAATGGTTATGAAAAGCGTCGGAGCGGTCAGAGACCGAAAGGGACTGTTGCCGATTGACCTAAAGGGCACAAAAAATATTGCACATATTATTCTCGCAAATCCCGGAATAACGGATTCTGCCATCGGTGCTGCGAAAGAGCTTACCGGCCTGTTGAACGAAATAGGCATTGCGACGGAGGAGCACATAGATCCCGGGTGCCGCGCCATTAAGGAAATGGCAAAGAGCAGAAGGTACGATTTGATAATATGCTCAATCGTCAACGAAATGACCTACGGATTGAACTGTTTAAAGCTTTCGGGCCCGGTTGCGAGAAATATGATGGAGGGCTGGATGCGCTATGACACGCCGGCCGTGTTTATCTCCTACTTCGACCCGTATTTTAAGGATGATTTCTGTGCAAGCACGGATACGGTCATTAATACATACGGCTACAGTCCTTATACGAACAAATATGTGCTGAAAATCTTGTTCGGCAAAGATGAATAACGGTTTATTCGTAATTTGAAAATGTTTTTGAGAAAAAACAATATATCAACGGAGGGAAATGCAGTTGTGATTAAGGCAAAGGAAAAAAACAACATCTTAAAAAAGAAGAAAAGAAATCTTCTTCTGGAAATTTGGCAGGCAAGATACCTGTATGTTTTGATAGCTCCCCTTATTATCTGGCTGGTGGTATTCCACTATCGCCCGGCGTACGGCATTTTGCTGGCTTTTAAAAAGTACAGTGCCCGCCTCGGAATATGGGGAAGCGAATGGGTAGGACTTAAAAACTTCCAGAGGATTTTTATTACGCCGCAGGCTGTAACGGCAATAAAAAATACGCTTGAAATCAGTATTGGAAGATTGATTTTGGTTTTCCCCGTGGCCATTATTATCGCGCTGCTGCTTAACGAGATGCGCGGCAAAAAGCTGAAGCGGGTTTATCAAACAATTCTTACTTTCCCGCATTTCCTTTCGTGGATTGTTATTTCGGCAATTATGCTGAACCTCTTTTCCGGAAACGGCGCAATAAACTCACTTTTGGCGAACCTCGGATTGGAAAAGATAAACTTTTTGGCAAATAAGGCTCTGTTCCGACCGATTTTGTATATTACGGACAACTGGAAAGAAATGGGCTGGTCATCCATCATTTATCTTGCGGCAATTACCGGAATCGATCAGTCGCTTTATGAGGCGGCCAAGGTTGACGGAGCCACCCGCCTGAAACAAATATGGTATATTACGCTTCCGAGTATTAAAGCGACAATTGCGGTATTGTTCATTCTTCAGGTCGGTAATATTATGAATGCCGGCTTCGACCAGATATTTACACTGCGCAATTCGGTGGTTAGCGATACGGCTAATATATTGGATACATATATTTATGATATTACCTTCCTTTCCGGAGCACCCGATTACGGATTTTCCACGGCGGTTGGTTTGTTTAAATCATGGATCGGCGTTATATTAATGCTGATTGCGAATAAGGTTTCAGGTTGGCTGACCGGCGAAAAAATGTTTGGCAAAAGTTAGTGTAACGGAAATTTAATCTGTTATAACTGAGGAAAGGAAAATTGCAATGTCGAAAAAAAACGGAATCAGGAAATGGGCGGGAACCGAAATATTCTCATTCATTGTTCTGACAATTATTTGTATTTTTATTCTCATACCCTTTTGGAACACCATTGTGCTTTCGTTTGAAACAGAGGCCGCACACGCAAGAAATCCGTTTTCCTTTTGGCCGGGTGAATTTACCTTGGAAAACTATAAGCACATATTGTTGGACAGCAATAAGCTTGTTAAAGCCTATATTGCAACAATTCTTATCACCTGCATCGGTACGGTTGCCAGTATGCTGCTGACAACAATGGCGGCCTATGCGTTTTCAAGAGAATTTCCGGGGAAAAAATTCTTTTTCCTTATGATGATGGCAACTATGTTTATTGCCGGCGGTCTTATTCCAACCTATTTGAACATCAAGAAGCTCGGGCTTTTGGATACCTGGGCGGTTGTGATTCTTACAAGTCTGGTTTCCAATTACAATATTATCGTTATGAAGCAGGGCTTTGAAACTACACCCAAGGTTTTGCAGGAAGCGGCCACAATAGACGGTGCAACGGATATTAATATTTTCTGGCGGATTATGCTGCCGCTGCAAAAGCCCGTAATCGCAACATTTTCTCTCTTTAACGCAGTGGGCTTTTGGAATAACTGGTATCAGCCGATGCTGTATTTAAACAGCGGCAAAAAGCTCACGTTGCAGCTTTATTTGAGGTCTATCATCAGCACGGCTGCAAATATGCAGAACAGTGCAATCAGCACCGAAATGGGATTGGATAACGTGTTTTCCGATGGAATAAAGATGGCTGCGGTATTCGTTACAATGCTTCCGATAATGCTGGTTTATCCGTTCTTGCAGAAATATTTTGTTAAGGGACTGACGGTGGGCGCCGTTAAAATGTAAGATGATTAACAGCCTCAAGGCTGAAGGCTTATAAAACGGAGGGTGATAAGACAATTACAAGGCTTGAAATCGGTTATATATCATACAGTGTTAAATTATAAAATTTTTGGAGGATTTTAAAAATGAAAAAGCTAATTGCATTATTCTTATGTGTTCTGTTCGCGCTTTCCGCATTAGCCGGCTGCGGTGATAAAAAGCCGAGCAAAAGTGACGGCTCGGGCAGTAGCAAAAGCGACGGAAGCGACTACACCGATAAGATTGCTTTTACCATGACCAGTCTTGCCAGTCTTAACGGTAATACAGACGGTTATGACGATAACGAAATTTACAATTATATTGTAGAAAAGTTCAACATTGAGCCCGAGGTTTGGGCGAGCGGATGGGATATTTGCGGTGAAAAGGAAAGTATGTGGCTTAACAGTGGCACAATGCCGGATGTAATGCTTTGGGCCTCCTTTAATTTCGCAAGCTACTTTAACGCAATCGATCAGGAGCTTATTCAGCCGCTTCCGGATGATTGGAAGGAAAAATGGCCTAATTTGGCACATATGGCAGAGGTTTCGGGTATTGAGGATGCCTTGGAGGTTGATGGAAAAACCTATGCTATTCCGCACGCTGTTTTCGGAAACTTCTATCAGTGCGATCCCAAGGTTCAGCATAATGCCATTGCCTTTAGAAAAGACTGGGCCAAAAAGGTCGGAATGGAAAACTTTGCTGATGATAACGTTGTGACGCTTGCCGAGCTTAAGGAATATTTGGAAAAGGTGAGCAAGGCCGGCCTGACAAAGATGAACGGTCTTGGCGGAACAAGCGGAAATGTTCAAATGATATTTGCTCTGGAAGCCGGTATTCCCTGCTATCAGCCCTTTGCACAGATAGATAAAAAATTCGTTTGGTTACCCAATATTGCGGGAACAACCGATTACATTAAGACCATGCAGACCTGGTATCAGGATTCTCTGATAGACGTTGACTTCTATTCACAGTCTTCAACATATTATGAAAATGCCTTTAAGGCGGGACAGATTTCCGCTGTTGTATGCGGCGCCGGAGCTGCTAATATTGCGGATATACGCGATGGCTATATCGGAAACTTCCCGACTGCCGATGCATATTCCGACATAGGCTATGCTTTGGTTTCGGCAAAAGACGGCACCGTTTATTCACACGCGGAAACCAACTTCTGGACCACCTCGGTATTCAACCCCGAAACCGATGAGGAAACAATGGAAAGAATACTCGATGTTATGGATTATGTAGCAAGCAAGGAAGGCCAGATCACAACACTTACCGGTGTTAAGGGCGTACATTGGGACTACGATGATGACGGAAATCCGGCTATCATAGAGGGTGCCGAGGATGCGGAATCCTGCGATACCTTTATTATGTTCGGCTATTGCGATGATGACTATTCTTACTCTGGCTTAAGAGCCGACCTGGATGTCAGAAATGCCGAATTGGCACAAAAGCTGCAAAAAATCAAAACAAGCGGAACCGTGTTCCCCTACAGTGTTGATTATGATATTTATACAAGTGATGCCAAAACAAACTATTCTGTACCGTTTGGTTCAAAGGTTACCGAAATTGTTTGCGATAAGCTTGATGTTGATAAAGAGTGGAAGAAAGTAATCAGCGACAATAAGGCAATGTGGGAGCCGCTCCTTAAAGAGCTGAACGAAAAAATTAAGTAAAAAATTAATCAAATAACGAAATTGCACATCTCTCATTTTTTGAAAGATGTGCAATTGTCCCTAGGCAGCTTTGGATTTATTCTATATAAAAAAACGGAACGGGTTGAAAATTGTGGAAAAACAAAAAATTTTGTTAGATACCGATATTGGTTGTGATTATGACGATTGCCTTGCACTCACATATCTTTTGCAATTGGAAGATGTGGAATTGTTGGGGATTACAACCTGCACCGGTTATCCGCACAGGCGTGCTATGTTGGCGGAAATTCTGTGCAATGCACAGGGAAGAAAAATACCGGTTTGCACCGGTGCGGAAAACCCGATTATTATTCCGGTTGTGCAGTATGGAATTGTTCAGACTGAAAATGACGTGATAGATTCCTATCCACACGAAAACTATGAAAACAAGAACGATGCGGTTGAGTTTATGAGGAATATTATTGAAGAAAATCCTTATGAGGTAACGCTTGCCTGCATCGGACCGTTGACAAATGCCGCCCTTTTATTTGCCACCTACCCACATACGGCAGCTCTGTTAAAGGGCATAGTGATTATGGGCGGAAGATTCGGTGATTGCGACAGCTATTGGGGCGACATTGAATGGAATATTCGGTGCGATTACCACGCGGCGGATATTGTTTTCAGACAGGAAATACCCAATTTTACGGTAGCGGGGGTTGAAGTGACCTCACGTTATTGGCAGGAAAGTGAAAAGCTTGTTAAAGCGTTCGGTAAAGAAAAAAAACATCGCCCTGTGGCAGAAGCATTGCCTAAGGAAAACCAAAAGGTTTGGTTCCATGATGTGGTTGCGTTAATGGCATATCTTGAGCCGGCGGCAGCCGTTTCGGAGCGTGGGGAGATTTCGGTTGATTTGAATGACAGGGAGCATATGGGCGCAACACGCTTTACTCCCGACAAAGACGGGCACCATGAGCTTATCAGGGATTATGACATTGACGTGTTTTTTGAAAAATACTGCAAAACAGTCGGTATTGATTTGAGCTGATAAAACAGGAGGAGAGCTTATCAATGAAAAAACAATTGTTATCGGACAACTGGGTAATGCACCCGCTTGATGAACAGGAAAATATTACGGCTACCGTGCCGGGAAGTGTCTACGGGGATCTTCTCGCCAACGGCAAGATGGAGGATCCTTTTTGGAAGGATAACGAGCTTAAGGCCTGCGAGCTGATGGAAAAGGACTACGAATACATTGAGAATTTCGACCCTCAGCCGGAAATATTGGCTTGCGATCGTGTTATCCTGCATTTTGACGGCATTGATACCATATCCGATGTAACACTTAACGGTGTGCTGTTGGGCAGCACAAAAAATATGCACCGTGTTTGGGAATATGATGTTAAAGAGCTTTTGCAACCGAAGGGAAATGTTCTGCGGGTTCTTTTGCATTCACCTAACAAGTGGATTCGCGCGGCTTTTGAAAATTGCAACACCTTGGGGCAGGAGGACAGTATGCGCGGCTTCCCGCATATGAGAAAGGCGCATTGTATGTTCGGCTGGGATTGGGGCCCGCATCTGCCGGATGCCGGCATTTTTCGCCCGGTTACCCTTCTCGGTGTAAATTACGGGAGAATTGACGGAGTTTATATTCAGCAGGAGCACGAAAGAACCGGCGAAACCGAGGACGGAAGCGTTCGCCAGATTGTTAAGTCGGTAACACTGAAGATAGATGTATCAACAGAAATGATTACGTGTGCGGATAATGCCGACGCTATCGATTATGTTGTTAAAATTACGGCTCCGAACGGTTCGACCGCCGTATACGAAAATTCACCCTCAAGCATTTTAATAAATGACCCCAAGCTTTGGTGGCCCAACGGCTACGGTGAACAAAATTTGTATGGAGTTAAGGTTTCGCTTCGCTATAACGGGCAGGAAATAGATACTTGGGAAAAAAGAATAGGTCTTCGCACAATGACCATTCGCCGTGAAAAGGATGAGTGGGGCGAAGGCTTTGCCCATGAGGTAAACGGAATTACCGTTTTTGCGATGGGAGCGGACTATATTCCCGAGGACAATTTGTTAGGCAGAGTTAATATCAAAACAACAAAAGAATTGCTTGAAAAAGCGGTTTTCGCCAACTTTAACACCATTCGTGTTTGGGGCGGCGGATATTATCCCTCCGATTGGTTTTACGACCTGTGTGACGAAATGGGCTTGATAGTATGGCAGGACTTTATGTTTGCCTGTGCTGCCTATGAGCTCACACCCGATTTTGAAGAAAACATCCGCCGGGAATTTATCGACAATATAAAAAGGATTCGTCACCATGCCTCTCTCGGCTTATGGTGCGGAAATAATGAAATGGAGTGGTTCACCTCCGTCCCGAATAGCGCGTGGGTTAAAAAGCCGAGCGAAATACGCGATTACTTCTTTATGTATGAGCGAATTATTCCGCAAACTTTAAAGCAATACGATCCGCAGACCTTCTATTGGCCGGCAAGCCCCTCCTCGGGAGGAAGCCTGGATGACCCGAACGACCCGAATCGCGGAGATGTTCACTTTTGGGATGTATGGGGCGGCAAAAAGCCCTTTACCGAATACCGCAAGTATTATTTCCGGTATGCTTCCGAATTTGGTTTTCAGGGATACCCCTCGGTCAAGACTATCGAGACATTTACAGACGACCCGAACGATATGAATCCTTTCTCCTACATAATGGAGAAGCATGAGAGACATGTTGACGGAAACGGTCTGTTTATGCATTATGTTCAGCAGTCCTATAAATATCCCACCGATTTTAATACGTTTGTTTATACAACACAGCTTTTGCAGGCAGATGCAATTCGTTATGCCTCGGAGCATTGCAGGAGAAACCGCGGCCGCTGTATGGGAGCGATTTATTGGCAGTTGAACGATTGCTGGCCCGTAATTTCCTGGTCCTCGGTTGATTACTGCGGAAGAATGAAGGCCTTGCAATATGCGGCAAAACGCTTTTTTGCCCCCGTGATGATTTCCTGTGAAGAACAGGGTATGATGTCCGCTAAGGTGAAGCTTAACCGCCAGGATCAGGAATTTGAAAAATCCGTTCGTTTGAATGTTGCCAATGAAACACCGAGGGCTGTAAAGGCTACGGTTCGTTGGGCGCTTCGCAATCCGGATGCCGGAATTTTGCAATCTGGTGAGGAAACACTTGATGTTCCCGCTTTAACGAGCGTGTGGTTGGATAAGCTTCTATTCCCCGAGGCCGATGTATTTACAAATTACGTGAGCTTCGAGCTGATTTGCGACGGTGAAGTTATTTCGGAGGGCAGCGTAATCTTCTCATATCCCAAGTACTTTAAGTTTAAAGACCCCGAGCTTGCTTACCGTATTGAGGGAGATGAAATTGTGGTTTCCGCGAAAGCCTTTGCAAAGAGCGTGGAAATTCAAAATGAAAACGAGGATTTGATTTTGTCGGACAACTATTTTGATTTAAATGCCGACGAAAAACGAATTAAAGTATTATCCGGCAATACAGATACCGTGAAGCTGAAGAGTGTATACGATATTAAGTGATTTCAAGGCGTTTGATATGTTTGAAAATCCGAAAAATTCCGATGTATTTGCGGATAAAAGGATAGGTGAAATATGTTTAAGAAGGTACTTACGGCATTATTGATTACAGCTTTGCTTTTTTGCTCTGCCTGCGGTAAAAACGGAGATGCCGATACTCAAAATAAGCAATTGTACAGTGAGGCTGTTGCGGCACTGCAAAAAATGGAGCCCGACGAAAGCGGACTGTATGAGACATCCGCCTATCTGGTTACGGCACTTGAAAATGCCGCCTACACAGAGCCTGAGAATGTTATTGTTATGATAGGCGACGGAATGGGCTTTCCGATTATTGAGGCGGCACAGGTTGTGCACGGCGATGAGCTGTATCAGGGTACGCTTGCTATGAATTATCTGCCCGCACAGGGTACCTCCTGTACCTATTCCGCAAGCGATCAAATTACAGACTCGGCGGCCGGTGCTACTGCAATAGCCACAGGCTACAAAACAATGAACGGCACGGTTGCAATGGATTCAAAGGGAAAGGAAAGCTTTAAAACCGTTCTTGAACTTGCCGCCGAAAAGGGAAAAAGCACCGGGGTTGTTGCAACAAAATCGGTTACCGATGCAACACCCGCGGCTTTCACCGCTCATGTTATTTCACGAACAATGCAGCAAGAGATTGCCGGAATGCAGCTTGAAAAGCTGGCAGACGGAACCGTGGATTTATTGCTCGGCGGCGGTTATAAATACTTTGATGCCGAGCAAAATGCCGCGGCTGTTACAAAGGCAACAGATTCCGGAGTGAAATATACCCACGAATGGAGCGAGGCTTCCGGTGCGGAGCTTCCTGTTTTGGGCTTGTTTGCGGAAAATATGATGGATACTACCGACGAAGAACTCCCGACCGTGGCTGAAATGACCGACTATGCACTCAAAACACTTTCAAAGGACGAAAACGGCTTTTTCCTTATGGTGGAGGGCTCTCAAATTGATACCTACGGCGAAAAGAACGAATTTGACCGCGAGGTGAAGGAGCTGTATGACTTTGACTGCGCGGTTGCGGTTGCAATGCGCTATGTTGCCCTTAATCCGAATACGGTTCTGATTGTTACCGCCGACCACGAAACGGGCAATTTAACCCTGCCTGAAAACCCCACAAAGGAAAATATAAAGGAATCCTTCTATACAACCGGCAAGCACACCTGTAAAACGGTTCCGATTTTGGCGGCAGGCTATCAAACCGAAAAGCTTGCCGGTATGAATGAGAATGTGGATATTGCAAGGTTTATTGCAGGGCTTTTGGGCGAAAAAGATTTCGGAAAGGCGAGCGTTGTACATACAGTGCTTGATACGGCCGAAAAATCGGATGTTGCCGACATTGAAAAGGCAAATCCCTCAAAGGGAAAGAACGCATTTTTGACAAAGGGAGACGGAACGGTCAAGGTCAGCTTTACCGAAGAAGAAACCGAGCTTTCCGTACCGACGGAAGCACTTTCCGAAACCGATGCTGCCATAAAGAATGCAAGAGCTTTTCATATGACGGTGAAAAACCCGACAAATGAGCGTATGCCTTTACCGCAGCTTAAGATTTGTACCGCGGATGATGAGTATATTGTAAATCCGCAGGAGGATTATATCGAGCCCGGACAAGCAATGGAATTGAGCTATGTTTTGCCGTTTAAGCTTTGGCGGTCAAATGCGATGAAAAAGGTTTCCGCAATTTCTCTTGGTGTGCAGGAGAAAAAATCGGAGCTTGAAATCTCATCTTTACGAATTACAGATAGAGAACTGACTCAATAGGAATAAGAAAATGAAGTATTCAGGCGACTCGTTAAAAGAAATATCATTTCCGCTCGGCGGAATCGGCACAGGCAGTATCCGCTACGGTATCGGTGCTGAAATCACCGACGGTATTCCGGCTTGAAAACGGTGAATTTTACGGCTTTGAGTGCTCTTTGGAAATGCTTGCCCAACAAGTGCATCGGGTTTAATCCGGTTGAAAAAGGAGATTATTTTCGCACTATATGGAGCCTCGGCACCGGTTGGGGAAATGTTATTATAAACGGCGGAAAAATCGAAATCTCAATAATCGGCGGCGAGCTGAGGCTTACCTCACTCCGGTTGCCTTACCTTGATGTGGTTAAGCTTTTGGAAATAGACGGTAAAAAAACCGAATGCGTTTTTTAAATGGGGTTATTACATTTTCCGAGTGCACGATTTTGAAAAAATCACGGTCGAATAAAGGGTCGGCTTGAGACGGGATTGCGGGGATGAAAAATGGCAAAATATACAATCGGTCTGGATTACGGAAGCTTGTCGGTGCGTGCGTTACTGCTTGATGCGGATTCCGGAGAAGAAAAATATGTCAGCGTTTTTGAATATCCTCACAAGGTTATGGAAGATAGGCTGCCTACGGGAGAATCGCTTGCTAAGGGCAGTGCTTTACAGCATCCGCAGGATTATTTGGACGGTTTGATTTATACTGTGACCGATGTTATGAAAAAGGCTGAGATATCTCCTAAGAAAATTGCGGGAATAGGAATTGATTCTACCGGTTCTACCTTGCTCCCCGTGAGCGCCGATGCCGTTCCGCTTTGCTTTACGGAAAAATTCGCAAGAGAGCCGCACGCATATATGAAAATGTGGAAGCACCACTCCTGTGAGGAGGAAGCGGTTTTAATTGATAAAATCGCAAAAGCACGGGGTGAAAGGTGGCTTTCACGTTACGGCGGCAAAATTTCAAGCGAATGGGTTTTTCCAAAGGTGTTGGAAACCATCAAATATGCGCCGGAGGTATATGATGAGGCCGACAGATTTATTGATGCAGCCGATTGGATAGTTTGGCAGCTTACCGGTAAGGAAAGCAGATCGGCCTGTGTTATGGGCTATAAGGCGTTTTATGATTCCGAAAACGGATTCCCCGAAAAGGATTTTTTCCGTGCGATACACCCCAAATTGGATAATTTTGTTGAGGAAAAAATAAATTCACCCATAAAGCCCCTCGGAACGCCTGCGGGATATTTAACGGAAAAAATGTCCGCACTGCTCGGGCTTCCGGCGGGTATTCCGGTAGCAACGGCGATTTTGGATGCCCATGCCGCTGTTTTGGGGGCGGGGATTAATAATCCGGGTGAGCTTATGATTGTTATGGGAACATCATCCTGCTATTTGCTTTTATCGGAAGCATTTACCGAGGTTCACGGAATCGGCGGAATTGTTAAGGACGGAATTTTGCCCGGTTACTACGGCTACGAGGCCGGACAAAGCTGTGTAGGCGACGGCTTTGCATGGTTTATTAAAAATTGTGTGCCGGACAGCTGTTTTAGCGAGGCCGAAAAAAGAGGTCTGAGCATTTATCAGTACCTTTCAGAGCTGTCGGCAGGGTACCGCGCAGGAGAAAGCGGCCTGCTTGCGCTGGATTGGTTAAACGGTGTAAGAACTCCGTTGATGGATTTTGATTTAAGCGGAATGATTCTCGGATTAAATCTTTCAACAAAGCCGGAGGAAATTTACCGTGCGTTAATTGAGGCAACCGGCTATGGGGCGAGAATGATTGTTGAGCAATTTGAAAGCACCGGTATTCCGATACATTCTGTTGTTCTCAGCGGAGGTATTCCAAAGAAAAATCCCATGTTGGTTCAGATTTATGCGGATATTTTGAACCGAGAAATACGAATTGCGGAATCCGAACAGGTTTGTGCACACGGCGCTGCAATTTTGGGAGCGGCTGCGGCTCTCGAAAATTCAGGTGCTTTGCAAATAGTTAAACAGGCAAAAAAGCCAAGCGGCAAGGTTTATGTTCCGCAAAAAGCAAATGTTGAAATATACAGTGAGCTTTATTGCGAATATAAAAAATTGCATTCTTACTTTGCTGAAGGCTCAAATGATGTTATGAAGCATTTGAGCAGACTACGAAAAGGGAGGGAACAGCTCGGCACGTAAAATTAATTTTTTGGTATACAATAGCACAAAAATTTAAATTATGATTATGAAAGTGAGGAAAAAATATGAAAAAGATGATTATTGCATTGACTGTGGCAGTAATGCTGCTTGTCTCAATAGTACCGGCTTCTGCTGCAGAAGCTTCACCGCTTGCAACCGCAAAAGACGGCGATATGATTTATTCGTTCAACTTTAACGGTGACAGTAAATACACGCCCGAATTCAAAAAAAACTTTGATGAATGCTATACCGCAACTCCGAGTGCCGACGGTAAATCAATTACCATTAAAAGCAAGCCCGGAGCAGAAACCAAGGAAGGCATCTACGGCGGCATAATCAACGGCTACACCTTTGCTAAGACAGATAAGCATAACAAGTACGCTTTTGTTTACAGAATTAAAACAAACGGCGCTGCAAATGCAAAGAATCTTATCGGTGTGGGCGGATATACCAAGTATTTCGGCGGATATACCGAGGTGTGCGGCAACTACGGTAATTTCAGCACAGACGGTTCGGGCGAATTTGCCATCTTCTTAAATAATCTCATTATTTGGAAGGATAATCCGTCTGCCGGTGTTACCGGATTTGTTAAGGCAAACGAGCTTGACGATCAGCTTGATGTTGATTCGGAAGGATTCTTGACTATGATGAATGTTTATGAGGGCGCTACCGATAAGTACCATACTTATGCTCTTAAGAAAAACGGCGATCTTACAAAGTCTGAAGACTGGATTTATATGCAGTGGGCAAACCTCGGACTTAAGGAGACCAACTATCTCGGCTTCCTCGTATATGTTAACAGCGACAGCGTTGACGTAACAATTAAGGACGCAAGAATATATAAGGGTCTCAAATATCCCAGCACCGAGGAACACGGCTTCGGCTCAAATTCATCCGCTTCCGGTTCAACCTCGGGCACAGCATCATCTTCGTCATCTTCTTCCGGCAACAATAATTCGGCACAGACCGGTGACAATATGTCCGTATTGCTCCCGATTATGCTGGTGACCGTTATTGTTTGCGCAGGTAGTGTAATCGCTTTTCGTAAAACAAGAAAAAAGTCCTTTTAAGCGATGTAGTTAAATCTATATGGTGAGCATTGGAATGTCGTGTGTTTCGGAAACACTCATTCACACGACATTCCGATAAAATGTTTTTGTGCTATTTGTATATATAGGCCATAAAGCATTAAATGTTATTATGGCCTTACGTCTTTCTTATTATTGCACGATTGTTATTATAATGATAAAGGGAGTGAAAAAAATGAAAAGATTTTTTTCCATCTTACTTGCAGTATCACTTGTTTTGGTAAGCGTAATTACCGCCTCCGCCGCCACGGATATGGGAACGGCACCGGACGGCGAATTGGTTTATTCTTTTGACTTCAGGGGTGAAAGCGGTGTGTGGACACCCGTTGCAGGCTCAGGCTTTAATGAAAGATACACCGCAACCGTCAGCAGTGACGGCAGCAGTGTTAATATTAAGAGTGTTGCGGGCCAAGAGCCCAGAGAAGGCACCTTTACCTGGGGCGCAAAGCTTAACGGTGTATCCGTTAAAAACGGCGAAACCTACAGTATGGTTTATAAAATGAAAGTCAACGGTACTAAAAACGCCAACAATGCGCTGAGTATTGACGGCTTTTATCTTGACTGGGGCGGAGACCCACAGGGCGTTAAGGGGTGGATGACTAACGCAAGCACCGTGGTGGTGGATGCCGCTATGGGCTCCACAACCAAGGGCAAAACGACTAATGTTACCGACTTTGATGTTGATGCTAACGGCTATGTTACCGTTATGATGGTATACAAAAACCTGCGCAACCAAGTAAATAACGAGCTTAAATGCTTTGTTCTTTCTTCCGGCGGAAATGCGGCAAAGAGCAGCGACTGGAAGCACGCTTGGTCTTGGGGAAGCACAAATGCCGACGCAACAAAGGCCTGCCCCGTTGCTTTTGTAATAAGCGGCGGTGCATGGATGTGGGGCGTTGATATAGACATTAAAGATGTTAAGCTCTACAAGGGTGCCGGCTGCGGTAAAGAACCTGTTGATGCCTCTGCCAAGCAGGACGGCGAATTGGTTTATTCCTTTGACTTTAGGGGCGAAAGCGGTACGTGGACACCCGCAGCCTTAAACGGCGGATTTAACGAAAACTACACAGCCACTGTCAGCAGTGACGGCAGCAGCGTTAATATTAAGAGCATTGAGGACAAACAGCCCAGAGAAGGCACTTACGGTTGGGGCGCTCAGCTTAGCGGTGTATCCGTTAAGGACGGCGAAACCTACAGTATGGTTTACAAAATGAAGGTTAACGGCACTATAACCGGAAACAATGCGCTGAGTATTGACGGCTTCTATCTTGACTGGGGCGGAGACCCGCAGGGCATTAAGAGCCGCAAATCGAATGCAACCACATTAGTGGTTGATGCCGCTATGGGCTCCTCCACCAAGGGCAAGGAAACCAATGTTACCGGCTTTGATGTTGATGATAACGGATATGTTACCGTTATGATGATTTATGAAAACGTGAGATTCGATGAGAAAAACAATCTCAGCTGCTTTGTTCTTTCAAATAACGGAAATGCTGCGAAGAACAGTGATTGGAAATACGCTTTTTCATGGACAAGCACAAATGCCAGCGCAACAAAGGCGTGCCCTGTTGCTTTGGTGATTAGCGGCGGTGCATGGATGTGGGGCGTTGATATAGACATTAAGGATGTTAAGCTCTACAAGGGTGCCGGCTGCGGCAGAGAGCCCGTTAACCTTGCAAACGCACAGGACGGAGATCTGGTTTATTCCTTTAATTTCAATGGTGAAAGCGGCGTGTGGAACCCCACAGCCTTAGCCGGCTTCAGTGATAATTACACTGCCACTGTCAGCAGTGACGGCAACAGCGTTAATATTAAGAGCATCGAGGGTGCACAGCCCACAAGCGGCACTTACGGTTGGGGCGCTCAGCTTAGCGGTGTTTCGGTTAAGGACGGCGAGACCTACAGCCTGGTTTACAAGATGAGAGTAAACGGCACCAAAAACGCCAACGATGCACTGAGTGTTGACGGTTTCTATCTTGATTGGGGCGGAGACCCGCAAGGCGTTAAGAACTGGATGGCAAACGATAGTACCGTGGTGGTGGATGCTGCTATGGGCTCCTCTACCAAGGGCAAAACGACTAATGTTACCGGCTTTGATGTTGATGATGAGGGCTATGTAACCGTAATGATGGTTTACGAAAACCTGCGCTTTGATGTGAAAAACACCCTGACCTGCTTCGTTCTTTCGGACAACGGAGATGTTACAAAGAGCAGTGATTGGGAATATGCTTATTCCTGGGACAGCACCAATTCAGGCACAGTGTCTGCCTGCCCCGTAGGTCTTGTTATTAACGGCGGCGCCTGGATGTACGGTGTGGATATGGATATCAAGGATGCTAAGCTTTACAAGGGCGATCACATTGCGCTTACCGGAGATATTGACGGAAACGGCACAGTTCAGTCCGATGATATTGTTTCGCTCAGAAAATTCATTATGGGAATAGGTCAACGTATTTTCAGAATGGATGCCAACAATGATAAGGTTGTAGATATCAGAGATTTGGTGCGAATCAAAAAGATTATCGTTTCCTCGGCAGCATAAGCGGCTCTTACCGCAATGCAATAAATAAGCAGAGCTGCTTCGGCGGCTCTGCCTGTTTACATTTTTTATAGGCTCAGATGATACAAATTACAAGGAGATCAAATCATGCAGGATTACGTATTTCATGATAAAAAAAGAAGTATTCAAATAAATCGGACGGATTTACCATCGCCGTGGATAAACTATTTATCCAATGATCATATGCACGCATTTGTATCTCAGGTGGCGGGCGGAGCGGCATGGATTGAAAATGCAGGCAAGCTTCGCTGCACAAGGTATAGGCAGTTTAATATACCTGTTGATTCTCCGGGATTTTATATTTATATAAGAGAAAGTGACGGAACAATTTGGTCACCGGCATTTCGCCCTGCGGAAACAGCCCTTGATGCTTATTATGCAGAGCATTTTCCCGGTAAAACTAGGTTTTATGCCGAGAAGAACGGCACCAAGACCGTTTTAACTCTGTTTATTGCTCCCGATTATGATATTTTGATTTGGGATTTGGAAATAGAAAGCAATGACAGTGATAAGGAATTTGATGTCTTTGCTTATGTGGAATTTTCACAGCACAATGTTAACAGCGAATTTTCGAGCGGATATTATTGGAGACATATGCTTAAAACTCGATTTGACGAAAGCAGTCAATCGGTTCAGTATCTTTTCCACAACCGAGTAAAGGATTTGGAAAAGGTTCCGCTTTTTTATCTTGCATCGGATAGAGGGGCGGAAAGCTACAGCGGCGATAGGGATGCCTTTTTGGGCAATTACAGAACAGAGAGAAACCCGATAAGTGTGGAGCGTGGTTATTGCGGAAACGAAACCATTCAATCGGGTGAGCCGTGCGGAGCATTGCATATTAAGGTGAAGTGCAGGCGCGGCGTTTCCGAAAAATTATCGTTTTTCCTCGGTTCAAAGCAAGGCGGATTGACCGATATAGAAAAGACAAACTCGGCTGTTTGCACGGATTTAAATGAAATTCGCAATCCGGAAAACCGAATTATTCAAGAACTAAAATCGGATGATAATTGGAACCGTTTTTTGGATAAATTTATTTGTGATATTCCGGATGCCGATGCACAGCGACAGATTAATATTTGGGGACCGATAGCCTCAATGCATACGGCTCGCTATTCACGAAGTGTTAATGCCACTGCACCGGGTCTTCGCGGAATAGGTTACAGGGATACCTGCCAGGATATGCTTGCTATGACCTACCGTGATATTGAGCGTGCCGAAAAGGTTTTGGCTTATTTAATGGCGCGGCAGTTTGAGAACGGAAGCTCTATTCACGGAGAGGGAGATAACAAGGTTCGTTGCGACGATCATTTATGGCCTACCCTGCTGGTTTATTCCATGCTTTCGGAAACGGGCGATTTTTCGTTGCTTTATAAGAAATATCCTTATATTTCGGAAGACGGAAAAACACCGTGCAAGGAGGCAACCGTCTGGGAGCACCTTTTACAGGCGGTTGAATTTACTCATAACAATTTAGGAAAACACGGTCTTCCTTTGACCTTTAACGGCGATTGGAACGACATTATATATAAATTCTCCGAGGCGGGCAAGGGCGAGTCTGTTTTTGCCGCTCAAATGTACGTTTTGGCGCTTGACCAATTAAGTGAAATCGCGTATCATATAGGTGATACGGAGGCGCATGAGCGTCTTACATATTATTTTGAGGAAGAACAGGCCGATATTGCAAAGCATTGCTGGAACGGTAAATGGTGGTACAGATGCTTTGATGATGACGGAAAACCGATTGGCGGCGAATCCGATCGTTTTGGCAAGATTTGGATTAATTCCCAAACCTGGTCGGTTATTGCAGGCTCGGGTACCAAGGAACAGCAGAGAAAGGCAATGGATGCCGTGCAGGAGCGGTTAGACAGTGGTATGGGTTTGCTTAAGCTGGCACCCGGCTTTGAAACCTGGCCGAATGAACGCGACCCCTTCAGCGGGTACAATCCCGGTACGGGAGAAAACGGCGCCGTGTTCTGCCATGCACACACTTGGGCCGTAATTGCCGAGGCAATGCTCGGCAATGCAGAGCTTGCGTGGAAGTATTACAATGATTTGGTGCCGAACAATGCCTTAAAAAAGGTCGGAATTGAATGTTATAAGGCCGAGCCGTATACATGGTGCAGCAATATTGTGGGCACGCCCAACAATAAGCACGGCTGGGGCAATGTATCACATATTACGGGCGCAGTGGCATGGATGAACGTGGCCGCCACCCAGTACCTCCTGGGCGTAAGACCCACTCTTGACGGAATAATGCTCGATTCGTGCATACCGAACGACTGGAGCGGATTTAAGGTTAAGCGCTTGTTCCGCGGCTGTTGGCTTAATATTGAAGTTGACAATTCGGCACACCTGCAAAAAGGGGTAAGGTATGTGGAAATTGACGGTGAAAAAGTTGCCGGAAACCTCATAGATGCATCGCTGCTGGCAGGTAAGGCAGAATGTGATGTTCGTGTGGTAATGGGATAACGGCGTGAAAAAATCACGCAGAGAATATCGGAGCCTTGTTTATTGCGGCTTATGCTCGGAAAGGATGTGTTGATTTAAATGAATTTACGTAGGTATTTAAGTGCGGCAAAGCAAAAAATAAGTGAAATAAAGCTTACACGTCTGCAACTTACTTTTTTGTGCATTGCACTGGCTTCCGCAATCGCATTTGTTTCTTGCGGCACCGTATTTATTGTTAATTCCGTAAAGCGTTCGAATATTGAAGAACAATATAACGAATTGGAAAAAAGCTTCGTTACCCTCAAAAATCCGGACAACAGCTCGGCTTGGGCCAACCTCAGTCAGCTTCCGGCAGAGTACAGCTTTATTGTTGATTTTAATGCAATGCATGAAATAAACCCCGATATTTATGCCTGGATTAAGGTGCCGGGAACGAAAATCAGTTATCCCATATTGCAGCATTCGGAGGATAATTCTTACTATTTAGACCATACGGTTAAAAACGTAAAGGGGTATCCCGGCTCGATTTATTCTGAGAATATGAACAAAAAGGATTTTTCCGATTTTGTTTCCGTTATATACGGGCATAATATGAACAACGGTACTATGTTCAACAGTCTGCATGAATATGAAGCGGAAGGCTTTTTGGAACAAAATCCTTATATCTACATATACACCGAAGATCAAATTAACGTTTATCGGATTTTTGCGGCTGTTGAGGCTGATAACCGTCACATTCTTTCAAAATACGATTTTACGACAGATAAGGGTAAACAGGAATATATTGACTACCTGAATGGTCTTGCAAAAACAAAAAATTCCAAAAATCACTTTTCGGAGGGTGTAACCGTAACGCCGAATGAACGAATACTGACCTTGTCTACCTGCACGGGCGGAAATAAAAAATGCCGCTATTTAGTAAATGCCGTGCTAAAAGAATTTGTGTTATATGATAACAGTGAAGCGGCACAATTGGCGGCGGAAAAAGCAGATTTAGACTCGAAAAAAGTGTGTACGACAAGCTGATGGAAAAATATAAAGATATGCAGGTGATTGATACAATAGTGGAGGAGGATAATACGGGCGCAACAAAGGTGGAGCAAAATTAGAGGCGTGCGCAATTTAATTGCGGACTTTATGCCGAATATGCGGCAAAGCTTATCGACGGATAATAAAGGTGAAAATTCAATACTCATAACAAATTTTGACCGAAAGCAGAGGTTTATCTTCCGCTTTCGGTCATTTTAGTTACAGATAAATTTTTTGCAAAAAAATCCCTGCTTCGGCACATCAGGTGCTTTGTGCGGGGAGAAGGTGCAAAAGGCGGTTTCTTACGGGGCTCCCGCTCCCGAAAAGGAGCCATGTGAGCGAAATTTGCAGCAGGGTCATTACCACTGCCTGAGTAAGCCTTGCGGGCAGAAGCGCCAACCAGCCCTTGTTGTAGAGCAGGGCTATCCAAAGCGAATTAAGCAAAACCGAGCCGAACACCTGATTGATTATCACACACAAGGTGATTTTAACGAGGGTTGCGTTTTTGCGGATAAAAAACGCGGTGCAGGCGGCGGTAAGCACCGCGGTGAGGGTGAAGCCGGGGAAATAGGGCCCGCTTGGGAAAAGTATTGCCCCCAAAAGGTCACCGAGCCCCGAAACCAGCATAGCCCACGGCGCACCGAGCATTGCGGCGGCACAGGCAACCGCAATAAATGAAAAGCCGAAGCGCTGGCTTAACACATTGTAGGCAAAGAAGCGGTCGAGTATGATTTTAAGCGCGACAAGCAGGGCCGCGAGTACCGTTTCGTAAATTCTTGCTTTGTTGTTTTTTTTCAAAAAAATACCTCCCTATTATGCCCGTTTGACCGACAATAAGGAGATAAAGCCATCTTCTATTAGTCGGCAGCGGGATGCGACCGACGCACCGCGGCCTTACGGCCTTCGTCCGCCGGGCAACTCCCCGTCCCGACGGCACTTCACGCGCGACTGTCTACTCTGCATAGTACAGATTTTAATGCTTTTTGCGGTATTTGTCAATATTTACTTGAATATCACCCCGAAAGCAATTATAATTATTGTAGCTATTACAGCGATTGTCAAAAATCGGATAGGAGTGAGCAGCTTGCGACGTCTTTTAACAAAAACCGCGGATTTTATTCGTGAGTCCGATAAAATTTTGCTTATTATATGTGCCTTTGCAAGTCTTTACGGCTGTGCGGCGGTTTTTTCCGCCACCCATTACAGAGCCACCTACCGCCCTGTGATGATTCAATTTGTCTGCTTTGCGGCGGGCATTGCGCTGGCACTTGCGATTTCGGCTGTGGATTATTCAAAGCTGCTGCAACGGTGGTATATTGCGGCGGCGCTCGGTGTGGTGCCGGTTGTTCTCACCTTTTTTATAGGCTTTGCACCCGAGGGCACAGACGATAAGGCCTGGCTTGACCTCGGCTTCACCACCTTTCAGCCGGCCGAGCTTTTGAAAATTTGCTTTATAGTCACCTTCAGCGCGCATTTGAGCGCGGTAAAGCCGAACATAAACAAGCTGAAGTATTTAATACCCGTTTGCGCACACGGCCTGTTTCCGGTTGTGCTTATTCACCTGCAGGGGGATGACGGCACCGCCCTTGTTTTTGCGGTCATAATGCTGTTTATGCTCTGCGCGGCGGGCCTTTCGCCTAAATATTTTGCTGTTCTTGTGCCGATGCTTGCGGTGCTGGCACCGATACTTTACTTTTTTGTTATGAACGATGACCAGCGTGAGCGCCTTGAGCCGCTGTTTATGATATTCGATTTTAAAAATTCCGCGGGGGATGCACAGGCGCAGTGGCCTACATATCAGCAGTGGCGCGGAAGAACCGCCCTTGCCAACGGCGGCTTTGCGGGGCAAGGCTTTTTGAACGGCGATTTTACCCAAAGCGGAATAGTGCCCTACGGCTTCAACGATTTTATTTTTGTAAGCATTGGGGAGGAGCTCGGCTTTTTGGGCTGTATGGCGGTTATTTTGCTGCTCGGCGGAATTTGCCTCAGGTGCATAGGTGTAGCCCGCCTTTGCGGAAAGGACAGCGGAAAGCTCATTTGCGTGGGGGTTTTCGCAATGATATTCGCACAAGCCGTAATAAATATAGGAATGTGCACCTCGGTGCTGCCGGTAATAGGCATAACACTGCCGTTCTTCAGCGCGGGCGGCACCTCGCTGGTTTGCCTTTATATGGGCATAGGACTTGTGCTGAGCGTTTATTTGCACAGAAATTCGCGAATTATCTATCTGCACGACAATATGAGATAGGTAATAGCAATATTTGTCTATAAAATACCATATATTTTACTTGCCAAAAGCGGAAGAATTTTGTAATATTACCATATAAAGCAGATGTGTGGGGTTTGCACGCACTGCCGAGAAAGAGGAAATGCCAATGATACGTGTAACGATATATAACGAATTCGCACATGAGAAGACCGAGCCCGCCGTGCGGGAAATATATCCCGACGGAATACATAATACCCTTAAAAATTATTTAAGCGATGAGGAAATTACCGTGAAAACGGTTACTCTTGATACGGTTGAAAGCATTACGGATGAGCTTTTGGCCGAAACCGACGTGCTTGTTTGGTGGGGCCACATAAAGCATGGGGAGGTGCCCGACGAGGTGGCCAAAAGGGTTCAGACGGCCGTGCTTGCCGGAATGGGAGCGGTTTTTCTTCATTCCGCGCACCACTCAAAGCCCTTCAAGTTGCTTATGGGTACACCCTGCTCTCTCGGCTGGCGTGAGGACGGCGACCGTGAATACATTTGGGCTTGCGACCCGTCACACCCGATAGCGGAGGGCATAGACCGTTACATTAAGCTTGAGCATGAGGAAACCTATTCGGAGCCGTTCAGCATACCCGAGCCCGATAAGCTTATATTTATCGGCAATTACGAGGGCGGCGAGGTGCTCAGGGCCGGCTGCTGCTACAGGCGCGGCTACGGTAAAATCTTCTATTTCCAGCCGGGGCATGAAAGCTACCCGACCTACCACAACCCGCAGATAATCAGGGTTATTAAAAATGCAATTCATTGGGCGCAAAACGATTACCGCAGGGTGATTGACTGCCCCCATATTAAAAAGATTGAGGAATGAGCTTAATGAAAAAGAAATTTGCCGTTATAGGCTACGGCGGTCAGGGAGGCTGGCACACACGTCAGTTGCTTGCAAGCGATGTGGCCTCTCTTGCCGGTATTTACGATATTGACCCCGCGCGTGCCTCTCTTGCCGAAAAAAACGGGATATATGCCTACCCGTCCTTTGATGCGGTGTTAGCCGACACATCGGTTGATGCCGTTGTGATAGCAACACCGAACGACAGTCACAAGGAGCTTGTTGTAAAGGCACTTGAGGGCGGTAAAAACGTTATTTGCGAAAAGCCGGTGGAAATGTCGGTTGCGGCGCTTGACGAAATGCTTGCGGCCGCCGAAAAAAGCGGCAGGCTTTTCACGGTTCACCAAAATCGCCGTTGGGACGTGGATTTTCTTGCAATGAAGAAAATTGCGGGCTCGGGTGAGATAGGCGAGCTTATAAATATAGAATCGAGAATACACGGCTCACGCGGAATACCGAGCGATTGGCGCTGTCACAAGCCTTACGGCGGCGGTATGATACTTGACTGGGGCGTGCACCTTATAGACCAGATTTTGCAGATAATAACCGAGCCCGTGGCGGGGGTCTACTGCACCGTTACCAACATAACCACAAACGAGGTTGATGACGGCTTTAAGCTGAGCCTTTATTTCAGGGACGGCAAAACCGCCTATGTCGAGGTGGGTACATACAATTTCAAGGCTATGCCGAGATTTTATTTGCAGTGCACAAACGGCAGTGCGATTATTGAGGACTGGCAGAAAAACGCGCAGGTTGCACATATGAAGGCATGGAACGAAAAAGAGGTGCTGCCCGTTCAAACTGCGGCGGGAATTACCAAAACCATGGCCCCGCGTGATGAAATTACGCTTGATTTGTATGAGGCCGAGCGCCCTGTGAGCGATGTGCATGATTTTTACCGTAATTACTGTGCCGCACTTGACGGGAAGGCCGAGCTTACCGTTACGCACGGTGAGGTGCGCCGCGTAATGCAGGTTATGGAGGCGGCCTTTGAATCTGCCGCTAAAAAGCAGCGCTTAGAGGTAAACATTTAAATGCTTCGCCTGTCTACGGTGGGCACAAGCGCCATTACCGAAAAATTTGTGTCCGCCGCAAAAAAGACGGGGCGGTTCACCCTTGAGCTCGCCTGCTCGCGAAGCCCCGGGACTGCCGCCGCATTTGCCGAAAAGCACGGCTTTAAACGCTTCTCGGCGGATATTGAGGTGGCCGCCGAGGATAAAGCTGTTGACGCGGTGTATATAGCCTCGCCCAATTCACTGCATTATGCGCAAAGCAGGCTTTTTTTGGAGGGCGGCAAGCACGTTTTGTGTGAAAAGCCCGTAACCACAAGCTTAAAGCAGTATACCGAGCTTAAGGAGCTGGCCGATAAAAAGGGTCTTATATATGCAGAGGCCATAATGAGCCGCCACTGCCGCGGGCGGAAGGTGCTGCTTGAGGCACTCGGTAAAATAGGCGCCATTTCAATGGCGCGGCTTAATTTCTGTCAGCGTTCAAGCAGGTACGATGCCTTTATGAACGGTGAGCATATGAATATATTTGATATGTCGCTGGGTGCGGGCACCCTTAACGATTTGGGGGTCTACTGCGTTTATGCGGCAGTCGATTTGCTCGGTATGCCGAACAATGTAACGGCCTCGGCCTCGTTTTTCGCAAACGGAGCGGATAAATCGGGAGCGGCGATATTTTCCTACGATGGGTTTACCGCCGTGCTTTCCTACGGCAAGGCGGGGCAGTCGGCGGCGGCCTCCGAGATAATCGGTGACAGGGGCACACTGCGCATAGGCTCGGTTTCGCAATATGCCGATGCGGCCCTTGTTGCGGGCGGCACCGAGCATAGGCTCACAGGCACCCCCACACGCGATGAGATTATGGGTGACGAGGCAGTGAAATTTGCCGATTATATTGAAAAACGCGGCGCGAGCGAAGCCGATTACGGAGAGGTCTCTCTGCTTACACGGAACGTTCACGCCTGTATGGAGCTTATCAGGCAGGGTGCCGGTATAAAATATCCGATAAAGGAGACAAGATTATTATGAAGCTTGGAATTGTGAGTGCCATTTATGACGGCTTTACGTTCGAGGAGGCAATTGAAAACGCTACCGCAAACGGCTGTGAATGTATTGAGGTGGCCTGCTGGCCGCAGGGCAAGGCCGAAAGGCGTTATGCGGGGGTAAGCCACATTGATGTGGATAACACCTCGGACGAGTATGTTTCGTACATAAAAAATCTCTGCCGTGAAAAGAAAATTGAAATTTCCTCACTTGCGTTTTATCCCAACACAATGGACGGTAACCTTGAAAAGAGGGCGGCTAGCATTGCCCACCTTAAAAAGGTTATTAATATGAGTGCGCTTTTGGGGATTAACACGGTAACCACCTTTATAGGCCGCGACCAGACCAAAACTGTTGAGGAAAATTTGGAATTGCTTAAGGAAATCTGGCCCCCGATAATCAAGCTGGCCGAGGAAAAGGGCGTTAAAATAGCCATTGAAAACTGCCCCATGCTTTTCGGGCGCGACCAGTGGCCCGGCGGTCAAAATCTTTTCACCACACCCGCAATTTGGCGCAAGGTTTTTGAAATTCTGCCGAGTGAGAATTTGGGCATAAATTACGACCCAAGCCATTTTGTTTGGCAGCACATTGATTACATTAAGCCGATTTACGAGTTTCGCAATAAAATTTTCCATGTTCACTTTAAGGATATAAAGCTTTATCCCGAAAAGCTTGACGATGTGGGCATAATGGCATATCCGCTTGATTTTATGAGCCCGAAGCTGCCCGGCCTCGGGGATGTTGACTGGGGCAAGTATGTTTCGGCGCTTACCGATATCGGCTACGAGGGCTTTGCCTGTGTAGAGGTTGAGGATAAGGCCTTTGAGGGCTCAAAGGAGCGCGTTTGCGATTCCGTGGCACTTAGCTGTCGCTATATGCGTCAGTTTGTGATATAAATTAATTTTTCGGAGGTTGAAAAATAATGGCAATTGATATGAACGATTTTTCAAACAATCAGGTTGCGGAGGCGGCTGTAAAGAGCGATAAAAAGCTACGTGTGGGTATTATAGGCACGGGCGGTATTGCGAATTCTCACATACTGAGCTATTTAAAGCAGCCGGATGTTGAGGTTGTTGCGGGTGCCGACCTTATTCCCGGAAAGGCCGCAAAATTCTTTGAGGACCATGAGGTTAAGGCACAGGCCTTTACCGATTATAAGGAAATGGTTGACACCATGAACCTTGATGCGGTTTCGGTTTGCACCTATAACCGCACCCATGCCGAGTGCACCATTTACTGCCTTGAGCACGGCATTCCGGTTCTTCTTGAAAAGCCGATGACCGTTACTCTTGAGGAAGCAATTGAAATCCGCAAGGCCGAAAAGAAGAGCGGAAAGATAGTTTCCGTTGGCTTCCAGCCGCGTTTCGATGCGAATATGCAGATGATAAAGAAGATTGTGGAATCGGGCGAGCTCGGCCGCGTGTTTTATGTTCAGACCGGCGGCGGCCGCAGGCACGGTATTCCGGTAAGCTGGTCGGAGACCTTTATCGAAAACGATAAGGCGGGTCTCGGCGCTCTCGGTGATATCGGCTGCTATTCGATAGACCTTGTTATGAACGCCCTCGGCAATCCGAAGCCCTTAACCGTTACCGGTACCGCTACCGATTATTTCGGCACCACACCCGAGGCTTACTCCGAGGTTGGAAAGCCCGAGTGCGCAAAGAAATTCAGCGTTGATGACTTTGCCTCCGCTTATATCCGTCTTGAGGGCGGCATTGTGCTCGACTTCCGCATTGCGTGGTATATGCACCTTGATTCTCCGGGAGATACCATTCTTATGGGTACTAAGGGCTCACTCCGTATTCCCGCTACAGATTGCTGGAACGGCTCATTCTATAAGCCGATGACAATTTATCACGATGTTGCGGGTCATCCGGTTGAAACCGTTGTTCCGCTCTTAAAGAGCACAGGTGAGCTTTTCGATAAGAAAATACGCTCCTTCCTCAATGCGGTTATCAGCGGCAGCGAGGCTCCCATTCCCACAAGCCAGATTATTTACAATCAGGCTATACTTGACGGTATTCAGCGTTCAAGCGAGTGCGGTCATGAGGTAAACGTGGAAATTCCCGAGATTTAATGCTTGCTTAAAGGAGTATTTTGTTATGTATGATTTTCCCATAGCCATACAGCTTTATTCGGTAAGAGGCAATATGGAAGCGGATTTTGCCGGCACACTTAAAAAAATTAAGGACTTCGGCTACAACGGTGTTGAATTTGCGGGGCTTTACGGCCATACCGCGGCCGAGGTTAAGGAAATGTGTGAGACCACGGGGTTAATTCCGATTTCGGCACACGTGCCATATGCCGAGCTTTTAAAGGGTGAAGAAACCTTTAAGACCTATGCCGAAATAGGCTGTAAATACAGTGTTATTCCGTGGATTGGCAGTGACTGTCTTGCAGGCGGCAAAAACAATGCCGAATTTTACGCAAACGTTGAGAAATTCGGTGAGCTGGCAAACAGGCACGGTATGAAGCTTTGCTACCACAATCACGATTTTGAATTTGAAAAAGCGGAAGGCGAGTATAAGCTGGATCTGCTTTACAAGGCGATTTCTCCTGAGCTCTTGTCAACTCAGCTTGATACCTGCTGGGTAAATGTGGGCGGTGAAAACCCCTCGGAATTTATCCGTAAATATGCGGGCAGGGTTGAAATTGTTCACCTTAAGGATTTTGCCGGCAAAAAGAGCGACAATATGTACGGCCTTATCGGAACCGGTACGGAGAGCGCCGAAAAAGCCAAGGGCGAATTTGAATTCCGTCCCGTGGGCTCGGGGCTACAGGATTTCCCCTCAATCCTCGCCGCCGCAAAGGAAGTCGGCGCAGGCTGGGTTGTGGTTGAGCAGGATGAGCCGAGCATGGGCAAAACACCGCTTGAGTGTGCAAAATCAAGCATTGATTACTTAAAAACCGTTTTTTGATTTTAAAATTCAATTGTAAATCCGTAGTTATCGGGCGGCTGTCGGCCGCCCGATAATTTTATGCAATGAATTTTTCAAAAACAGGTTTATTGCAGGTGACAGCCCTGTTGCAAACAAAACGGCGGGAGCAAGCCCCCATCCTACGGTGTGAGAATAACACATTCGGTGTTTTTAAGATTCCTTCGGACAGTCCGCAAAGACTGTCACTGCGAAGCTTGATTTATTTGCAGGCTGTAGCTTTGCCTCCCGCCGCCTGTCGGCGGGCAATTCTTTGCCAGCTTATAAAGCCGTAAATATCATTTGCGAGGAAGGCCGAAAAGCAGACGGTAACCGAAAGATATTTTATATCGGCAAGGGTGGCGGAGGTCCACAGCACGGTTAAAACAATATCGTTTGCGGCGTAGGCCAGCGCATAATACGGGCTGCGCTTTGCGGTGAGATAAGCCGCCGCAAAGCTTGTTGTAACGCTTATTGTGCTCGGTATCAGGTTAGCGGTGCCGAGGAGCTTTAAAATAAAGTAAAACACACCCGTTACCACGGCATTTAAAAGCCACATAACAAGCTGCTCTTTAAGGCTTATTTTGCAAATTTCAACCTCGCTTTTTTTGCCGCCGTAGGGGTGGCGCAGCCAAACCGCAAGCGAAAAGGCGGCCATTGGCAGGGTCATTCCGAGGTAGGTTATCATTTCACCGTAATATTTAAAGGAATAGGATATTACGGCATAAAGCAGGGAAAAAACAATTGTAAGCGCCTGACCTGCCGGGTTCGCCTTTGCATTGAGAATAAGGGCTGTGGTGCCCAAAACCGAGGTGAATACCGAAAGCGTGCTCCACCCGCCGAGCAGTGCCGCGGAGCCTATTATAACAAGCACCGATATAAACCAAAGTATACGCTCGGTTGCGGTAAAATAATTGTACAGCCGTTTGATTTGCTTCAAAAAAATTCCCCCTATTAAAAAAGCATCCGCCGGCACACCTTCAAAGACCTAACGGTGTGCTGCGAATGCATAACGCATTCCCCTGCCCGGTGGCAGGAGCATTTTAAATTTCGGCTGTATTATACGATATTGCGCTGAAAAAGTCAAGTGCTTTTCGAAAAAAATCATCTTGCCCGCGAGAGCCGCTTTATTTCCCCGCAAAGCTCAGGTGTGAGTGCGCCCGGCTCAAGTCGCCATTCCCAATTGCCGTGCGCGGTGCCGGGGGTGTTCATTCGGGCGGTGCTGTCAAGCTGCAAATAATCCTGCATGGGTATTATAACGGTTTTGGCTTTAGAGCGCATTGCGGCGGCAATCAGGCTGTAAACCGCCGAGCCGCTTTTATCCGCGGGAACGGTGCGCGAAAACATTTGTATTTCGCTTTTGCTCATTTTTTCAAAGCAGCCGCGGGTGGTATCGTTATCGTGAGTACCGGTGTAGCAAACACATTCCTTATCGAAATTTCGGGGCAGAAATTTGTTGCTCATATCGGTGTTAAAGGCAAATTGCAGAACCTTCATATTGGGAAAGCCGGTGTCCCGCACAAGCTTTTCCACAGCCTTTGTATCGCCGCCCAAATCCTCGGCAATTATTTCGGCCGAAAAGCTGTCGGCCGCCGCTTTCCAAAATTCCGTGCCCACACCCTTTACCCACTTTCCCGCCTTGGCGTTTTTTGCGCCGTAGGGTATGGTGTAATAATCGCAAAAGGCACGGAAATGGTCAATCCGTATAACATCATAAAGGCGTGAGGCATATTGCAGCCGTTTTTTCCACCAGTCGTAGCCGTCGGCACGCATAGCCTCCCAATCGTATATCGGGTTTCCCCAAAGCTGCCCCTCCGATGAAAAAACATCGGGCGGAACACCCGCAACCTGCACGGGGGTCATATCCCGCCCTAGCTTAAACAGTGTCGGGTTGCTCCAAACATCGGCGCTGTCATACTGAACATAAAAGGGAATATCCCCTATTATTTTAATCCCCGCGGCGTTGGCATAGTCCTTTATGCGTGCATATTGCCTGAAGAAAAGGTATTGCATTACCTTGTGCAGGATAATTTCATCGCGGTGGGCCTGCTTAAAGGCCGCCAGCCTTTCGGGCCGACGGTATTTCAAGCCGTCCTCAAGGCGGCCGAGCGGCAGGCGGCTGACCGATTTTATTGCGGAATAAAGCGCAAAATCCTCAAGCCAGTAGGAGTTTTCGCGCTCAAAGGCCTTAAAATCGCGGCCGGAGGTGTCAAGGCCGAGGGCGGCTTTTTTAATAAGCGGCAGCTTGAAGCGTCGCACGGCGGCGTAATCCACCCGCCCCGAGGGTTGATTTTCTTCGGGTATATCCGAAAGCGAGAGCAAGCCGTCGGCCGCAAGCTCGGCTATATCTATAAGCAGCGGCTCACCCGCAAAGGAGCAAACCGAGCTGTAGGGCGAATTGCCGCGCCCTATGGGGCAGACGGGTAAAAGCTGCCAGCAGTCTTGATCGCAGGCTTTTAAAAAATCTATAAACTCACGTGCCGCGCGCCCGAGCGAGCCTATGCCGTGCTCGGCGGGCAGCGAGGTGATGTGAAGAAGTATTCCGCATTCGCGCGGCTCCCTTGCAGCGTTACCCCTTAACAGCACCGGCCGCAACCCCTTTGATAATATATTTTTGCATTGAAGCATAAAAGGCGATAACCGGAATTACCGATAAAACCAGCATGGCCATTAATGCACCCATATCAACCGAACCGTAGCCGCCCTTAAGATATTGCACGGCTATGGGAATGGTTTTGTAATCACTGCCGATTACAAGGTAGGGCAGCAAATAGTCATTCCAAATCCACATGGTGTTTAAAATGGCAACCGTTACGGCTGTGGGCTTCAAAACGGGAAAAACAACCCGCCAAAAGGTAGAAAGCGGCGAGCAGCCGTCTATAAATGCGGCCTCCTCAATGCCTAATGGAACGGTTTTTATAAATCCCGAATACATAAACACCGAAAGCCCCGAGCCGAAGCCCAAATAAATGAAAATCAGCCCTGCGGGATTGTCCAAATGCAAGGTATTTGCCGTTTTGGACATGGTGAACATTACCATTTGAAAGGGAACCAGCATTGAAAAAACAAGCGAGTAATAAAGCAGTGAGGTGAAGGTGTCCTTAACCCGCACAATATACCATGCGCACATAGAGGTGCAAACCGTTATAAGCGCAATTGAGCATACGGTTATAACAAGCGACCACATAAGTGCAGAGGGAAAGCCCGTGTTTTTAATGCCGGCAGCATAGTTTTCAAGCCCGATAAATTCATCACCCAGGGGCAGTGTGAACGGGGACGAGGCTATTGAAAATTTGGCCTTAAAGGAATTTATAAGCACCACCGCCACAGGGAATACGAAAGCGGCGGCGGCGATTACCAAAAAGACGTACACCGCGCAATTCAGCAATTTGCTTTTCACTCAGCCCTCAACCTCTTTTCCGCGGGTAAAGCGAAGCTGAAGCAACGCTATTACGGCCACTATAATAAAGAATATGACGGCCTTTGCCTGTCCTACGCCCTCAAAGCCGATGCGTGAATAAAAGGTGTTGTAAATATCAAGCGCAACCGTTTGCGTTTTGTAGGCGGGAGCACCCGCGGTTAGGGCCAAATTCTGGTCGAACAGCTTAAAGGAATTGGTTATTGTGAGAAACAGGCATATGGTAACAGAGGGCATAACCGAGGGCAGTATTATTCTGAAAAGGGTGGTAACGGCGTTTGCACCGTCAACCCGCGCCGCCTCCGAAATCTCGTTCGGAATGCTTTGCAGCCCCGCAATATAAATTATCATCATATAGCCTATCATCTGCCAGTGCATAAGAATAACCAGCCCCCAAAAGCCGTAGGTTGGGCTTGAGGTGATGGAATAGCCGTATTTGTAGAGCACGCCGTTGATTATTACCTGCCAAATATACCCGAGAACTATTCCGCCGATTAAATTCGGCATAAAGAATACGGTGCGGAAAAAATCGGTTCCCGGCAGCTCCCTTGTGAACAGCAGTGCCAGAAAAAACGCAATTACATTAATGCCTATAACCGATATTACCGAAAATTTTACCGTGAAAAGCAGTGAGCTTAAAAACAGGCTGTCATCGGCAAAGGCCTTGACATAGTTTGAAAATCCCACAAAAACGGCATCGCTCACCGTGCGAAATTCCGTAAACGAAAGCACAAAGCCCATAACAAAGGGCACGGCAAAGGCAATTACAAAGGCCGCAAGGGTGGGCAGCACAAATACGGGAAAATACTTTTTAATGCCGCGTTCCATTTATTTGCGTTCACTCTTCCACTTATCTTTTACCGCCTTTTCAACCTCATCCCATTTTACGTTGCCCTGTGCATAATCAAGCAGTGAGCTCCCCACGGCGTTTTTGTAGGCCTCACTCGGGAAAGCCGTGAAAACCCACGGCACGGTTTTGAGGCTGTCGTCGTTCATATAGCGCACAATTTCTTTGGCCAGCGGGTCGTTGGGCTGTTCGTTTTCGGAAAAGGTTTTAAAGGGAGTAATAAAGCCGAGCTTTTCGGTAACGTATTTTTTGCCTGTATCGCTTGAAAAAAGCCAATAAAGAAAATCAAGCGAGGCCTGCTGCTTTTCCTTGCTTACGTTTTTGTTGATTGCAAGGTAATTTTCGGTGCCTATGCAAAGCCCCTGCTTTTCTTCACCGTCAATGCCGGCGTAAAGAGGCAGCATTTTAATATCCTCGGATTTCACCGTGTTGCCCGAAACCCCCGAAATCTGTGACCAGGCCCAGTTTCCGTTTTGAAGCATGGCGGCCTTGCCCTGCGCAAATTCGGCCATTGAATCCGCAACAGATTTAGAGCCCAAAAGGGTGGGCTTTGTAACGGAATTGTTTATATAAAGGTCAAACAAATTGCGGAAGGCGGTCTTGTATTTAAAAGCTATCTCGGTGGCCTCAAGCCCGTTCATGGTTGCATCGCGCCCGTTATCCTTTTCGGCAAGCTCATAATAAAGCGGCACGTTAAGCAGGTGCGATTGCCAGCGCCAATCCTCGCCCGTTGCAAGCGAGGTGGAGGCGAAAACGCCCTCTATTCCGAGCTTGTCGGCATTTGCGGTCATATCCTCAACCACCGTGCGCAGCTTATCGAAGCTGTCAATTTCATCGGCAGAGCTCAAGGGGGACTTTTTGTTCGGCAGGGCAAAGTATTTATCGGTTACGGCCTTGTTGTAAATAATGCCATAGCCCTCCACAACGTAGGGAATGCCGTAAACGCCGTCGCCCTCCCTGATTGCAAGCGATTTATCGCTTAAAATTTCATAGAGCCTGCTGTCCTTAAGGTCAAGGCAGTACTGCTTCCAGGATTCATAGCCTATGGGACCGTTGATTTGAAAAATCGTGGGAGCGCTTGATTTTGCTATTTCGGATTTCAGGGCCTGCTCGTAGCCGCCCGCCGCCGCGGTGACAACCCGCACCCGAACGCCCTTTTCGGCCTCGTATTTTTCGGCAAGCTCCTCATAGGCCGAGGCGGCCTCGGGCTTAAAGTTTAAAAAATATACCTCGTTTGTGCTTTTCTTTCCGCAGCCCGCGGTGCTCATACAAATTACCGAGCAAAGCAGGGCCGAAAGTAATGTGGCTGCTTTTTTCATAATTAACCTCCAAGAAGTTTTCTTTTAATAGCTTGCCACAAATAATATAAAAAATTCAACAGATAAAACAATAAAACCGCAATATTTTTAAATGCATAATCATAACTGCCGGCAGGACTGAAAGTTCACCGAATAATCTGCCGCTTTTAAGCCGCAAAGCCTATCCGTAGGGACCGTCTTTCGGACTGTCCGAAAATATAAACCGATATGTTGTCTGTAATTTACGTGCACAAAGAATATCTTTTATCGTATGGCGGGGGCTTACTCTGCGGCTGTAAGCCGCTTTGGAACTACCCGCTAAGCATCGGCTTTTCTTGATAAAAAATTGTTCGCCGTTTGCTTAAGCAAACGGCGAACAAATAAGCAAAAAATCAATTTTCGGCAACGGATATATTTATATTCCCCGTATTGGTTTCAATTTCGCATTTTCCTCCCGTTTCCGTTTTCGGAACGGTGACGTTTCCTGTGCGGCTTTCGGCAAAAAACAGCTTATCGGTAAGCAGTCTGCCCGTAATATTGCCGGTAGCGGTTTTAAGTCTTATTTCGGCGGCATCACAGCCGTCAAGCTTAATATTCCCGGTGCTTCTTTTAATTTCAAGCGCTCCGTCCACCGGCACGTTTTTCAAGTAAATATCACCCGTGGTTCCGCTTGAAGTAAGCTTTTTGCAGGTAATGTCGGTTAAAACCGCCCTGCCCGTGCTCACTTCAAGTGCCAGTTCGCCGTCACAGTGTATGCTTTCGGCATTAACAAGCCCCGTGGTGACCGAAAGAGCCGCGGAATTTGCGGATATATCGCTCAAATTAATGTCTCCGGTGGTTGTTTTAAGCTTAAGTGAAGCGCAGTCGGTCGAAAAAAACCGTATATTTCCCGTGGTGGTTGAAAGCTCGGCATTCTCAAGGGTGAAGCCCTGCGGTATCTCAATATCGCCCGTGGTGAGGCTTGCGGTGATTGTGCCGTATTCGGTTTTAGGCAGATACAGTGTTATTTCGGGCGTGGTTAAATTAATTTCGATATATTCGTACCATTTCCGCTTTTCGGTTTGCTTTACGGTGAGCGTACTGTCTTCTACACTTACCGAATGCTTTTCGCCCTCTGCTTCATGGCAGACCACCCTGCAGCTGCCGTCCTCAGATGGCTTGAGGATAACGCCGCAGCCCTCACAGTCTATTGAAATGTTTTCAAATTCCTCGGTTATATCGTAAGAAACGGTTTCATATTCAACGGTGCCGAGCTTCTTAAAATTCCAATTGACGTAGGTCATCACGGCCGAAAAGAGCGCCGCACCCGCAATTATCAGCACGCCCGCCGCAATAAGCCATACCTTTGTTACACGCTTCATTATGCTCTCTCTCCTTTTATAAATGCCTTTTTAATTAAAGAAACAGATTTTTTTGTGAGCAGCACGGTGCCCTTTGTGGCCGCTACACAGGCAAAAAACATAAATACGGAAAGCCCCGCACAGACAAGCCCGGCCGAAAGCATTGCAAGCCCGGGGGTTATGCTGCCCCACGCCGCAAATAAGGCGCAAAGCGGTATACTGCCTACGGCGCTCACGGCAAAGGCAGCGAAAACAGCCCAAACCGAAGCAATAACCGACCAAATCACAGCATAGAGTGAAAACAGCACGGCAAGCAACGCAATAAGCAATGAAAGCCAAATCGGTGAGCCGATTATCAAAAGCACCGCTTCAAGCACTCCGAGGCGCCTTTTGGGTGAGATTTTTTCTTTCACAAGCCGACCGAGCGGAATTTCCGCCACGGTTTGGGATATTATTTCGGCGGCATCGCCTACTGCGCGAACAGCCTCCTCCTCCGAAAGCCCCTCCTCTGTGCGGTCGTCAATCATTTCGCCGTAAAATTCCAGGCGCTCCTCCAAATCCTCCCTCGGAATGCCCGATAAGCCGAGCCTCAGCTTATTTAAAAATTCGTTTTTAGTCACCGTAATTATCCTCCTTGGTTACAAATTTGTAAACGGACAAAATTTCCTGCCATTCATCCTTGAAAGCCTCCAGCCGGTTTAGACCCGCTTCGGTAATGTGATAATACTTTCTCAGCCTGCCGCCGTGCTCGGCTGTGCTTACCGTCAGCATATCGGCCGCCTCCAGCCGCTTTAAAATGGTGTACAGGGTGGATTCGGAAAGCTCAATATACGGCTTCATATCCTTTATTATTTTATACCCGTACGAGGCTTTGTTTTTAATTGCGGCCAGCACGCACACATCCAAAAGGCCGCGCTTTAACTGAATATCCATCCAATGCCTCCTTCAGACGATACAGTTACACTAAGCGGGTGGCGGATAAATTTCACGCCTCCGCAAGCCTTGTGGTTTAAATACATCGCTTAGTGTAATACATCATATCACGAAGTATGCTTGCTGTCAAGTATTTTTTGCCGCGGTTTTGGTGCTTGACATTTTTATGTCGCAATGTTAAAATATATGCAAATGCCATGACAAAGAAAAGTAGAAAAAGTGTCCCTTAAGAGAGACTCCGTCGAGGCTGTAAGCGGGGTCGGGCTCCGTCTTTTTTGAAGTTCCCTTTCGAGCAGCACAGCCGAAGTGTGCAGTAGGCTGTGACGGATAATGCACCGTTACAGGCATAAAGAGTGTTTGCTCTCGCAGCAAAAATTACGGGTGGTACCGCGGAGATATTTTATAGCTTCGTCCTGTTAAAATTTTTTTACAGGGCGGAGCCTTGTTGTTTTTTGGGGAGGAAATAAAATGAAAGAAAAAATAGAGCTTATAAAGGCAGCGGCCGAAAAAGCCGTTTCTGCCGCCGCAGGCGGAGCCGAAATTGAAGAATTAAGGGTTAAATACCTCGGTAAAAAGGGCGAGCTTACCGCGCTTTTAAAGCAGATGGGCACGCTCTCGCCCGAGGAGCGGCCGAAAATGGGTCAGCTTGTGAACGAGGCAAAGCAAAGACTTGAGGGGATTATTGCCGAAAAAAAGGCAGAGCTTTCCGCTAAGGCCACCGAGCTTAAGCTGAAGACCGAGGAAATTGACATTACAATGCCCGCCAAGGAGATTAAAAAGGGCGGCATACATCCGCTTAACCTTGTGACCGATGATATGATTGATATTTTCCGCTCAATGGGCTTTGATGTGGTTGACGGCCCCGAGGTTGAAACCGACCATTATAATTTCGAGTGCCTTAATGTTCCCGCCGACCATCCCGCGCGGGATATGCAGGATACCTTCTATCTGGGTGAAAATCTGCTTTTGCGCACCCAAACCTCTGCCGCACAGATAAGAACCATGGAAAACCGCAAGCCGCCGATACGCGTAATCTGCCCGGGACGTGTTTACCGCGCGGATGAGGTTGATGCCACACATTCACCCGTTTTCCACCAGCTTGAGGGCCTTGTGGTGGATAAGGGCGTTACAATGTGCGACCTTAAGGGCGTGCTTGAGCAGTTTGCGCGGGAAATTTACGGTAAGGATACAAAGGTGCGCTTCCGCCCCTCGTTCTTCCCGTTTACCGAGCCGAGCGTTGAGGTGGATGTTTCCTGCTCGGAGTGCGGCGGAAAGGGCTGCCGTGTTTGCAAGGGCGCCGGCTGGATTGAAATTCTGGGCGCGGGAATGGTTCATCCGAATGTTCTTCGCTCCTGCGGGATTGACCCCGAAATATACTCCGGCTTTGCCTTCGGCATAGGTATTGACCGAATTACCACCACACGCTATAAAATAAGCGATATTCGCCTGCTTTTTGAAAACGATAAGCGTTTCCTTGAGCAGTTTTAAGGGAGGGGCAGCAAAATGAAGATTTCACTTGAAGCATTAAAATATTATGTTGAAATAAATGTTCCGGTTGAGGAGCTTTGCGACCGTATGGTGCTTGCGGGCTTTGAAATTGAGGAAATTGAAAAGCAGGGCGAAAACATTAAAAACGTTGTTGCCGCAAAAATACTTAAAATCACACCCCACGAAAACAGCGACCATTTGCAGATTTGCCAAATGGATGTAGGCGGCGCCGAGCCCGTGCAAATAGTTACGGGGGCACAGAATATAAGCGAGGGGGATTATGTTCCCGTGGCGCTTGATGACAGCTATTTGCCGAACGGCGCGCACATTGTTGCGGGCAAGCTGCGGGGCGTGGCTTCAAACGGTATGCTTTGCTCGGGTGGGGAGCTTTGCCTTACCGAGGCCGATTACGAGGGTGCTTCGGTAAACGGTATTCTTATTTTAAAGGGCGAGCCGAAGCCCGGCACCGATATGCGCGAGGTTTTGGGGCTTAACGATTATATTATAGATTTCAAAATCACGGCAAACCGCCCCGACTGCAACAGCTTCTTGGGTGTTGCAAAGGAAATTTCGGTTGTGCTCGGCACAAAATATACCGCTCCCTCAACCGATTACAAAACGGCGGGCGGCAATATTTCGGATTACATTTCCGTTTCGGTTGAAAACAGTGAGCTTTGCCCGCGCTATATGGGCAGGGTGGTTAAAAATCTGCGCATAAAGGAATCCCCCCGCTGGCTGCAAAGGGCTCTTACGGCCTCGGGTATGCGCCCGATAAACAACATAGTGGATATAACCAATTTTGTTATGCTTGAAACCGGTCAGCCAATGCACGCCTTTAACTACAATGAAATTGCGGGCAAAAAAATCATTGTTCGCAATGCGGCGGCAGGCGAGAGCATTACCACGCTTGACGGCACCGAGCACAAGCTCACACCCGATATGCTGGTTATTGCCGACGGTGAACGCCCCTCCTGCTTAGCCGGAATAATGGGCGGCCGCGAAAGCGAAATAGAGGCCGATACAACCGATTTGTTTTTGGAATCGGCCAAGTTCCGCAGGGATAATATCCGCCATACCGGCAGGGCACTCGGCATTCGCACCGAGGCTGCGGGCCGCTATGAGCGGGGAACCGATATTTTGAACGTTGAATTTGCAATGAACCGTGCACTCAGCCTGATTTACACACTTGATGCGGGCGATATCGTTGAGGGTGTAACCGATGTAAATTCGGGTCTGCCGGAAAACAGAATAATTAAAACCACCGCCGCAAAAATCAATGCCCTTACCGGTGTTGATGTTCCGCAGGATAAAATAATTTCCATTTTAAACAGTCTCGGCCTTTCAACCGCGGCCTGCGGCGATGAGCTTACCGTAAGTGTTCCCTCAATACGTGACGATGTTGAGGGGCGTGCCGACCTTGCCGAGGAGGTTATGCGAATTTACGGCTACGACCATATTGTAGGTACACCCATGCGCGGGGATGTGGTGCGCGGCAGGAAGCTGCCCGAGCGCATTAAGTGTGATAAAATAAAGGAATTTATGAGCTGCGCCGGCGCCCGCGAAATTTCCACCTACTCATTTATTGCTCCCTCGGCGGTTGACAGCCTGCTTTTGGCGGAAAACGACCCGAGAAGACAGCAGATAAGGATTATAAACCCCTTGGGTGACGAATATTCCGTAATGCGCACCCAGCTTACAACAAGTATGCTTTCGGTGCTTGCAACCAACATAAACCGTAAAACCGAGAGCGGCCGCTTTTACGAAATTTCAAAGCGCTTTATCGCAAAGCAGCTCCCCGTAACCGAGCAGCCGGACGAAATACCCACCATGTCTGTCGGAATTTACGGCAAGGATGAGGATTTCTTCAGCCTTAAGGGCATAATAGAGGGTATAATGAAGCTGTGCGGCGCGCACACTCAGTACGAAAGAAGCACCGAGCCCTATTTGCACCCCGGCCGTCAGGCACTTGTTAAGGCAAATAACACTCCCGCCGCGGTTTTGGGCGAGCTCCACCCCACGGTTGCCGCCGCCTACGGAATTGACAGCCGCGTTTACGTTGCCGAAATCAAGCTTGATGTGCTGCTTGGCATAAACAAGCGCAAAACCGTTTACAAGCCCCTGCCGAAATTCCCCGCAGTTGAGCGCGATTTTGCCCTGCTTTGCAATGCGGAACTGCCCGTGGGCGAGCTTGAAAAGGCAATAACCAAGGGCGCGGGCAGATTGCTTGAGCGGCTTGAGCTTTTCGATGTGTATTCGGGCGCGCAAATCCCCGAGGGCAAAAAGAGCGTGGCCTACAGTGTTTGGCTCCGCTCGGCAGAGGCCACCCTCTCCGAGGAGCAGATAACCGCCGTTAATGCGGCGATTATCAAAAATCTTGAGGCGTGCGGGGCAGAGCTCAGAAAATAATTCTTGAATTTCAGTGAAAAAAGTTATACAATTATAAAAAAGCTGTGCGAGGTGTTAACGTGAACGACAGAACAATGACCTTTTCCATCGGCGATCAAACCGAGCAGGAAATAAGAAAAATTCTCACAATCGTGTACGATGCCTTAAAGGAAAAGGGCTATAACCCAATAAATCAAATTGTCGGCTACATTCTTTCGGAGGATCCGACATATATCACAACACACAACAATGCCCGTAACCTTATTCGGCGCATTGACCGTGACACGCTTTTGCAATCACTTGTGAGGTATTATTTAGGCTCTTGACAAGCGGGGAAACCGCCGAAATCGGGCCGCTTTGCGCGGCTCCGGATTTGCCGCCCTTGCTTTGGGCTTTTCGTAACAGTCAAAAAAACCCGGCGTTCCGAACCGACCGCCGGGTTTTCCTCTTTTCGGGTGGATTTTATTGCCCGAGGGGATATTTCGGTTGCTTCTCTCCAAAGCGTGAAATTCACAGATAATTTTTTATTAAGGGTACATTTGAAATGAAAAAGCAATTATCGTTTTTATTAACTGTTATGCCGGTGCTTTCAATGGCTGCAATATTAAAAAGCTGATAATTGCGGAGGGCTCAAAATCCGTTACTCCCGATATGATTTTACAAGCAAGTAACCTTGAGGAGGTCTTTGTGCCGAGCAGTGTTACAAGTATAGATGATAAGGCTTTTGTCTATTGCGGCCGCTTAGAGGAGCTGATAATTAAAACACAAGCCATACCCGCGGGTACATTTGCGGATTGCCGAAAATTGAAAAAAGTTTATTTTTCAAAAGGCTTAACAACGATATATAACAGCACATTTAAAAATGCGAATAGTATCACCGATATTTATTATGAGGGAACCGAGGAAGACCGGGAAAAGGTTTTAATTGAAGCAAACAACGGCTCGCTTGAGACTGCCGGGGTGCATTATATCAGCACGGAAATTTTAAATGTTTGCAAAATGGAAATTCACTCAAAGCCGACAAAGCTTAAATACAAGCTTAACACGGAAAATCTTGACCTTTTTCTCTCCCTCAGTCAGCTTCGCTGACAGCTCCCTCGTCAGAGGGAGCCTTGATTCGTTTGTGTTGTCTCCATCAGCCACTCTTGCGGTGCCCGACATTGCGCACGCTTGGAGCGCGGCGCAATTGCCGACCGCAGCGCTTCGTTATGCTCGCTTTATCGTCCGCAGGACGCGCTCGCAACCTCACCCGTCAGAGGGAGCCTAATTTGTCGCTTCGCGATATTTCCCCACCCTGCGGTGTGAAAATAACACAACAGCATATAATATACAAAAATAAAGCACAGCCCTATTCTGACGCTGTGCTTTAGATTTTTGCGGAATAATTATAATTGAACTGTTTTAAGCTTATCTGTTTATGCACCCGATTATGATATTCGTTATTTTATCAATATCGGTTTTGCAGTCCTCATTAAGCCACACGTTCACAACGGCGGCAATTCCGTTTATATAAAAGGAAATAATAAAGGGGCGCTCCTCCTCCCGCACCGAAAAGCGGGCCAAAACGGGGTTGAAAATATCGCGGAACATTTTCTTGTAAATTCCGTCGGTATTAAAATCCGAGGGGCTGCGCATGGCCGCACCGTAAAGCCGACGGTTATCCCGCACGTATTCAAGATACGGCTTTAAATATTTCGGAGTTATAAAAATCAGCTCATCCCTATCGCAGGAATCAAGCTTGCCCAAAATCGCCTCCGAGCCGGCCTTAAAATACGCCATAAAGCGGCTGTGCATAAGGTCGGTAGCCTCTGCAAGCAAATCGCGCATATTCTCGTAATGCAGATAAAAGGTAGAGCGATGCACGCCTGCCGCGGCACATATCTCCTTTATGGAAATATAATCGAATTCCTTTTTTTCAAGCAGAGAAAGCAGTGCTTCGTCCATTCGCACGGCGGTGTTGAAATATTTACTTTCCGATTTGTTCATTTTCTTCGGTTCCTTTCCCGAAAAGCATAAAGGCTGCAAGGGCGATAACCGCCGCATAAACGCCGATGCCCGTAAGGGTGTTCATAAGCACGCGGTATTCGGCTCCGCTTTGTGAAAATTCGGCAATCAGCGCGTTTTGAAGTCCCAAAACAGAAACCAGCGCCGCCGCAAAATTCAGCAGTCCCGCAGTGCGCAAAACCGAGTTTTTGCTCCCACGGCGCTTTACAACGTTTATTATTGCGGTAGTGAGCATATAAAAGGTGTATGCGGCCGAGGCGTAAATCATATAGCCGGGGTAGCTGTTGCCTATATCGGTTTTAATTAAAAGGGCTATCATTCCCCCGAGGGGCAAATTGAGCAGCAGCAGCCAAAGGCCTATTCTTCGCCGCAGTGCAACGGCAAAGCGCGTGCCGCCCTTGACCGCCCTTTTGCGCGATACCGCAAGTGTTACGCGCATAAGCCCCAGCACCGAAAAATATGCCGCGGTGGAAATCATCCAAACAGAGGAAAGCAGAATACCCGCAATCGCCCTGAAAACCGCATATGCCAAATTCACTGCCGCGCCTATGTAAATTCCCGCTTCAAGGCGGTAGGCACGGTTGTGCAGATATTCCCTGCCGATTTCGGGCAAAGCCGATTTACATTTCGGCTTCATCGCTTATTTCCTTTGCGAGGCGCATAATTTCATAAGAGTATTTTTTCATTCCCGCACGGCGCAGCTTTTTGTAAATGGGGTAATTAACTGCAATGCCCAGCATACCTATAATGCCTACGGCAATGCCCAGTGCCACAGAGGCCGCATTGCCCGCGCCTATAACCTGCATTGCAAGGCACATACCCGTGCCGAAAACAAGTGTGGAGGTAATGCCGCAGGTGTAAGCGAATATTTCGGAGGGAAGCTTTGCTTTGGCATCAAGCTTTTTTAAGGCGACCGCCTTTGAGGTTGAGCGCGGTGCGTATTCTTCCGCTATTTTTTCCGCATAAATTTTGTCCGTGTTCATAATTGTTGCTCCTTTTTTAACTTTTGTAAGCTTATTTTACCCGAAGCTTTTTATAAACGGAAGAACAAAAAATGCTTTTTGTGTCGAAATCAGAGCTTCATTTCAAGCTCAATGCAGTGCCAGCTCTCGCCCGAAATTTCAAAGCAGCAGTCACGGTTCTCCTCCGGCTCCGAAAAACCGACGGCCTTATAGCAGGCATAAGCAGCCGGATTATTTTCAAAAACGCCTATTGTGAGCACCTCGGCGCCCAAAAATTCCCGCGCGTAGCGCACGGCGGTGCGTATCAGCTCCTTGCCGAGCCCTTGCCCGCGCATTTCGGGATTTAAAATAACAAAGCCGAAGCGCACGGTTTTTCTTTCACAGTCTGTAAAGCGCATAACAAGGTGCCCCACCGCACCCTCACCGTTAAATGCGGTGAAGGGATAAAAATTATCCGCCTCGTTACAGCCGCCGTTGTTTTTTAAGTAATTTTCGTTAATTTCCTCTGCCGTGGGCGGAAAGGCCGCATATTTATCGGCACTCCAGCGGCGCATTGTCAGCTCTGTGTCACACCAGGCCGCAATCCGCTCGGCATCGCATGGCTTATAGGGTCTTAAATACAGCATATTACCGTCTCCTTTCAGTTAATAATACCATTTTTTATGCCCATTTTCAAGAGCACCGAAAAAAGTGCTTGACAAAAACATATGAACGGTGTATCATATGAATATAAATTCATATGAATGGAGATTGAAATATGCAGAATCATCCACACGACCATTCGGCCACACTGGCCTCGGTGCGGAGTGAGCTTCCCGCCGATGAAATGCTTTGCGACCTGGCCGACCTTTTCAAGCTGTTCGGTGATACCACGCGTATGCGCATACTTTTTTCACTTTTTGAGTCGGAGATGTGCGTTTGCGCCATTGCCGAGCTTTTGGGAATGACTCAATCGGCAATTTCGCACCAGCTTAAGGTTTTAAAGGAAAGCAAGCTTGTGGACTGCCGCAGAGCGGGGAAAACGATTTATTATTTCCTTGCCGACAGTCACGTGAGAACAATTATAGATCAGGGCTTTGAGCACATTAACGAGGAGATCGGGAAAAATGAAAAAAACGTATAAGCTTGAAGATTTGGATTGCGCCGTGTGCGCCGCGAAAATGGCCGAGGCGGTGCGCAAAATAGAGGGTGTTGAGAACGCCGAGGTCAGCTTTTTAACCCAAAGAATGACGGTTGAAGCCGACGAAGCGCTTTTGCCCGAAATAATGAAAAAGGCGGTCAAAGTCTGCCGCCGCATTGAGCCCGATTGTAAAATTATTACAGATTAGTTGAGGGATGAGCTTTTATGAACCGTAAGCAAAAGCGCAAATTATGGCAGATAATAACGGCGGCTGTGCTGCTTGCCGTTGCATCTCTGCTGCCGCTTGAGGGGTACCTGCGTGCGGCGGTGTTTCTTCTGCCCTATCTTGCAGTAGGGCTTGAGGTGCTGATTTCCGCTGTTCGCGGCATTGCTCACGGCGGCTTTTTGGATGAAAATTTCCTTATGGCGGTGGCCTCAATCGGGGCATATGCCACGGGGGAATACTCGGAGGCCGCGGCGGTAATGCTGCTTTACCAAATCGGTGAGCTTTTTCAGGGGCTTGCCGTGGGCAAAAGCAGAAAAAGCATAGCCGAGCTTATGGAGCTGCGACCCGACAGCGCCTGTGTTTTGCGGGACGGCATCGAGACGGTTGTGCCTCCAGAGGAAGTGAAAATAGGTGAGACGGTGGTTGTGCGCCCGGGCGAGAAAATACCGCTTGACGGCATTGTGCTTTCGGGCACCACCACCGTAAATACGGCGGCACTCACGGGCGAGAGCCTGCCGCGCACGCTTGCCGCAGGCGAAGCGGCGGTGAGCGGCTGGGTGAACCTTACGGGGGTAATAACGGTGCAGACAAAGAGCGAATTTGCCCGTAGCACTGCCGCAAAAATACTCGAATTGGTTGAAAGCTCAAGCGAAAAAAAGGCCCGCGCCGAAAGCTTTATCACCCGCTTTGCAAAATATTACACGCCCTGTGTTGTGGGGGCGGCGGTGCTTTTGGCGGTTGTTCCCACCCTTTTGGGCGGCAGCTTCGGCACATGGTTTTACCGTGCACTCACCTTTTTGGTGGTGTCCTGCCCGTGTGCACTTGTAATTTCGGTGCCGCTTGCCTTTTTCGGCGGAATAGGCGGTGCCTCACGCCGCGGAATACTCATAAAGGGCGGCGAGTGTATGGAGGCGCTTGCCAAAACAAAAACAGTGGTTTTTGATAAAACGGGAACACTTACGCGCGGCAAGTTTGAGGTTACAGCCGTTCACCCCGAAAAAATTTCGGCAGATGGGCTGCTGGCACTTGCGGCCGCGGCGGAGGCTCATTCAAACCACCCGATTGCCGAGGCATTAACCTCTGCCTATAAGGGGAAAATCCCCGAATGTGACATTTCGGATATAACCGAGCTTGCTGGCCTTGGCATAGAGGCCGTAATTCGCGGTGAAAAAATTTATATCGGCAATGACCGACTTATGGAGCGGCAGGGAGCGGCCCGGCACAATTGCCATAGAAGCGGTACCGTTGTGCACCTGTCGCAGGGGGCGGAATATCTCGGGCATATTGTGATTAACGACGAAATCAAGCCGGAGGCCGCCGCCGCCACGGCCGAGCTTGCGCAAATGGGCGTAACCCGCACCGTTATGCTCACGGGTGACCGACGTGAGATTGCCGAGACGGTGGCCGACAGTCTTAACATAACCGAGGTGCATGCCGAGCTTATGCCCGCCGATAAGGTTGCGGCGATTGAGGGCCTCTTGGGGCAGGAAGGCACCGTGGCCTTTGTGGGTGACGGCATTAACGATGCCCCCGTGCTTGCCCGCGCCGACATAGGCATTGCCATGGGTGCTATGGGCAGCGATGCCGCAATTGAGGCGGCCGACGTTGTGCTTATGGACGATAAGCCCACCGGTGTGCCAGAGGCCTTGAAAATATCCCGCAAAACCGTGCGTATTGCAAGGCAAAACATTGTGTTTTCACTTGCGGTTAAGGCGGCGGTGCTGCTGCTCGGGGCTGTGGGCGCTACCGATATGCGCCTTGCAATTGCGGCCGATGTGGGCGTTATGCTTATAGCCGTGCTTAATTCAATGCGAGCCTTAAAATAATACTGAGTATTTCAACCCCCTTGCGCCGATAGGTGCAAGGGAGCTTTGGTTTGTGCGGGCTTTAAATTACGTTCATAGGGACAGGCATCCGCGACTGCCCGAAATATCAGCCGATATGTTATGTGCGATTTACACGCACAAAGAATACCTTTTATCGTAGGGCGGGGGCTTGCTACCGCCGTTTTGTTTGCAGCACCCTATCACGCCGTCGGTATTTTATGTGGTTTGGGATTTATAAGCAGCTACAAGCCCGATAATCGGCACAGCCGCCACTGCTGCGGCCGCAAGCCACAGGGTGAACATAGAGCCGTAGCCGAGGTGTGTAATGCTGTAGCCGAGCACAACCGAGCCAACCCCGGCGCCCAGATAGGTGCCGAAATCCATAAGCCCGCTGACCGATGCCACGTTTCCGCTTTGGGCAAACCAAAGCGGGAAGATTGACAAAAGTGATGTGTTAATAAGGGAAACGGCCATATAAATTAAGCTGAGCATTATTATTGACATTACGGCGGGAAGCCCGGGGATTAAAAGCGCTGCCGAGCAAAGCGCGCAAGCAGATACGCCCATAAGTGAAACCGTGTGCTCCCTTGCGCCGCAAAGCTTGTAAAGTGGCGGATAAAGCATTCTGCCGACAAAGCCGACCAACGGAATAAAGAGGACAAAGCCCGCTACCTTTGAGAGCTCTATGCCATAGGTATCGGCAAAAAAGAGGGTCACCCACGCGGTTATGTTATCCTTGATAATTCCATGGCAAAATGCGGCCGCAGCGGCCATTTTAACCCGTGTATCACGCAGAAGCCCCGCAACCGAAATGTGCTTTTTTTCGGCGGCGGCCTCGGGCGCGGGTATTTTGCGGAGGGCAACCGCGCAGACCGCCGAAAGCAGCAGGGCAATACCGCCCGGCACGACAAACACAGCCCCAAGCCCGAAACGGTTTACAAGTGCACTGCCGATAACTATGCCCACAATGTTTCCGAATGCCACCGAGGTTACCATATAGGAGGTCATTTTTCGGGCTTTTTCCGCAGGATAGGTGTAAGCCACGCTGCAAAGCACCGAGCTCCAAAGCATAGACTGTGCAAAGGCATTTACAGACCAGGTGACGAGCATTACCGCAAAGGGCGGCAGTGCCCCGAAAAGCAGATTTCCCGCACCGCAGGCGGCAAGACCCGCGGCCAGCATTATGTAGGGCGCGATTTTATCACTTAGGCGGCCGTTAAGCAGGCGACCGAGGGCATAAACTGCAAAAAAGGAGCCGTTGAGCAGGCCGAGCTGACCTGTGGTTATGATTTTTTCACCTGTGAGGTTGGGGGAAGCCGCCGAGAGATTGAGCCTTGCAACATAAACCCAGGTGTAGGCTATGTAGCAAACCGAAAAAATCAGTGTGCGTGATTTTATTTTTTTCAAAACAGTTTCTCCTTAGTGTAACAATGTAACAGCTTCAAGCATGGCTTGAAGCTGTGTAAACAAAATGATTATACTGTAAAACCGTGCATAAAGCAAGCAAAATCAACCGTTTTTTCCATCGGCTTCGGTTTTAATAAAGCGGCTGTAGCCCTCACCGTATTGCACACAGCGCGAAACACGGCTGAGTGTGGCAGAGGAAATATCGGTTTTTTCTATTACCTGAGTGTAGGTTTTGCCCTCAAGCAAAAGGCGTGCGGCATATATGCGCTGTGCCATTTGCTCAATTTCCTTGTTTGTGCACATATCCTCAAAAAGTCTGCGGCAGTCGGCAGGGGTTTCAAGAGAGGCTATCAGTGCATACAGGTCCTCTATCATATCTCCGTCGGCAATTTTTTTGTTCATTCTTCATCCCTCCCGAGGCTTGCGGGAAATTTATTTAAAAAGCTTCTTGTTTTTTCCGAGCGCGGGTTCCCGAAAACCTGCTTGGGGGTGCCGTATTCCTCCACGGCACCGTCGGCCATAAATATAACCCTGTCGGAAACGTTTTCGGCAAATTCCATTTCGTGGGTAACCACAAGCATAGTACAGCCTGCGTCCTTAAGGTCCTTTATAACCCGCAAAACCTCACCCGTAAGCTCGGGGTCGAGGGCGCTTGTGGGCTCATCAAAGCAGAGTATATCCGGCTCAAGCATAAGCGCACGTGCAATTGCCACACGCTGCTGCTGACCGCCCGAAAGCTCGCAGGGGTAGTGATTTATCCTTTCGGTAAGCCCCACGCGCTCAATAAGCTCTCTTGCGGTTTTTTCGGCTTCGCCCGGGGTTTTGCGCTTTAAAAGCACGGGTGCCAGCGTTATGTTTTTAAGCACATTATATTGCGGAAAAAGATTAAAGGACTGAAAAACAAGCCCGAAATGCAGTCTGTTTTCTCTGATTTCCCGCTCATTCGGTCTTTTTTTGCTTTCACCGTTAAAAATGCAATTACCGTTTACGGAGATTGTGCCGCTGTCGGCAAGCTCCAAAAAATTAAGACAGCGCAAAAGCGTGGTTTTTCCGCTTCCCGAGGAGCCGATAATCGAAAGCACCTCGCCCTTTTTAAGCGAAAAATCAATCCCCTTTAAAACCTCGGTTTTGCCGAAGCTCTTTTTTAAATTTTTTACCTCTAAAACCGACATTTCACACCTCACGCATTAAAATAGCTTAATTTTTTTTCAATATATCCGAGCAGCAGTGTCAGCAGACCGCTGAAAACAAGGTAAAACACACCTGTGAAAAAGAGCGGCCAAATTATTCCGCCGTTTTTAATAAAGCGCTCGCCGGCGTAAATCAGCTCCTGAATGGCAATTATTCTTGAAAGGGAAGTATCCTTAACAAGGGTGATGACCTCATTGCTTATGGGCGGAATTATGCGCTTAATAACCTGCAGCAGCACAACCTTGAAGAAAATTTGGCTTTTGGTCATTCCAAGCACCTGACCGGCTTCATACTGCCCCTGCGGAATGCTTTCAATGCCGCCGCGATATATTTCGGAAAAATAGCAGGCATAGTTTAAAATAAAGGCGATGAGTGTGGCTGTCATTCTGCCTGTCATGCCCATGCCCCACCAATTTTGCCCTAAAATAAGACCGGGGCCGTAATAAATGATTATAAGCTGAAGCATAAGCGGGGTGCCGCGTATTATCCAAACCACCACACGAATAAAGGCTTTAAGCGGCAAAAAGCGGCTCATTGAGCCGAGCGCAATCAAAAGCCCCAGCGGCAGTGCGCCGAGCAGGGTTAAAAAGAATATCTGCAATGTGCTTCCAAAGCCTGCCCACAGGGCGTTAAGTACGGTAAAAAACATTTAGAGCTCCTTTAAACAGCATTATGGGGCTGCCGTGATTTTTGCACGGCAGTCCCTTTTAAATGCGAAATTCGGGTTTTATTTTTGCTCGATTACGGATTCCTGAACACCGTATTTCTTTGCAATTTCAAGCATTGAGCCGTCCTCATAAGCCTTCTTGAAGAAATCGTTAAGCTTTTCCGCAAGGTCGCTCCCTTTTCTGAAGCCAACGCCGTATTCTTCCTTTTCGTCACTTAAAGAAACGGTGTAAACAAGGTCTTCGTAGCTTGTACCCTCACCGATTACCGCACCTGCCATAAGAAGGTCGATAACTGCGGCATCGGATGTGCCTGCGGCAACCTCTTTAACCGCATCTGCCTGTGATTCTACCGGTGTTACACTGTAGCCGAGTGCCGTTAAAACCTCTTCACCGGCAGAGCCCGCTTCGGCGGCAAAGCTTAAATCCTTTATTGCATCCTTTGAATTGTAGGTGTCCTTCTTATCGGCTTTAACAACAACCACCTGCTCGTTAACGCAGTATGCGTTTGAGGTTGCCATTGCTTTTTTAACGCCGCTTGTAAGTGTCATTCCGTTCCACACACAGTCAATGGATTTGTTTTCAAGCTCAAAGGTTTTGTTGTCCCAGTTAATAACGGTGAATTCAACCTCAACGCCGAGCTCCTTGGCAAAGGCCTTTGCCATATCCGCATCAAAGCCTATCCATTCGCCGCTGCCCTGCTTTTCTTCATAGTCCATCGGTGCGAAATCGGTTATTCCGACAACCAGCTTGCCCTTTTCCTTGAGATACTCGCTGTCCGCCTGATCACTGTTTTTTCCGCAGCCGGCAAACATACCGAGCATACAAAGACTTAATACCAATGCAATTAATTTTTTCATTTTTGTTTCCTCCCAAAAGGTTTTGTTTTCTTTCGATGTTCACATTATACTTCATCACGATAAAGTTGTAAAGTGTTTTTTGCAAAAAAATTCAAGCTTCTCGCCATTTCACAAAAAAGCCTGAATTTTATTTGTTCTTTTAGTGCAAATAACAACTAAATTTCGGCAAAGCCGCGGTCTTCTATGTGCACCGTGCGGTCACAGACCTTGAGACTGGTGTTTCTGTGGGTTATAAAGAGTACGGTTTTATCGGTCATATTCTTTATGTTTGTAAGCACGCGTGCTTCGGTTTCCTCATCAAGTGCGCTTGTGGCTTCATCAAGCAAAATAACGGGTGCATCGGTAAGCAATGCACGTGCAACGGCAATGCGCTGAAGCTGACCCTCCGAAAGTCCGGCGCCCCTTTCGGCAAGCAGGGTATCGAAGCCATCGGGCAGGGAAACGATATAATCGTAAATCTCCGCCGCGCGCGCGGCCGCTTCAAGGCTGCACTCATCAACCGCGGGGTTGCACATTGTAATATTATCCCTCACAGTGCCCGAAAGAATCATATTGCCCTGCGGCACATACGAGAAAAGGCCCCTGTGCGAGGGGGTAAGCTTTATTTCACCGTTTACCGTTATGCTGCCTCCGCAGGGCTCATACAGCCCCAAAATCAGCTTAAAGAGGGTGCTTTTACCGCTCCCCGATTCGCCCGTTATTGCGGTGATTTTTCCGCGCTCGGCAAAGAAGCTGCAATTTTTAAGCACTTCCTCACCGCCGTAGCCGAAGCTGAGATTATTCACTTCAAGCGAGGCGAAATTGTGCACCAGGTTTTCAAGCTCCGCGGCGGGCAGGGGCTCGGGCTCGTTTTCATCGGCCTCAAGCTCCATAAGCCGCTCGGCCGAGGCCAGCGCCGAATAATACTGCGGCAAAATGCCCGAAACATTTTGAAGCGGGGCACGAAGCTGTGAAATAATCTGCAAAAATGCGGTAAGGGTGCCGTAGGTTACGGTGCCGGCCGAAATGCCGCCCGCGCCCCACAAAAGCACCGCATAGTAGCCAACGGTAAAAAAGGCATAAAGGCTTATGTTGGCAATAACCGAAATGCTTGTCCGCTTAATTTTAAGCTTAAAATTCCTTTCCATATAGCTGCCCAGCTTTTTAATAAAGGGTGCTTCACTCACAAAGGTTTTTATAACAACTATGTTTTCAAAGCATTCCTGCAAAAAGGAGCGGGTCATACCCTCGGTTTTTTGGCACTCCTTGTGCATATATTTATATTTTTTGTTTATGACCCTGCCTATTGCGGGCACGGCTATTCCCACAAGCAAAACAGCCGCCGCAATGTAGGGATTCATAAAAATCATTGTGCCTATTCCCGCAACGATTTTGGTAACAATAGAAATGGTGTTCGGTATAACCGAAACGGTGGCCGTAACCAAAACCTCGGTATCCGAGGTGAAACGGTTGAGAATATCGCCCGAGTGATAGCGGCAAATATCGGAATAGCGCTTTTTGCAGAGCACCCCGAAAAGCCGATTGCGCAGGGCAATTGTCTGCCTGCCGTTTGAATAGGCGTTTAAAACGGATTGTGCGGCACTTAAAAGCACCTGCACGCCTATCACTATAAAAAGCAGAATTCCGCTTTTTTTCAAGGAGCCCTCTGCCGCTCCGGTTGCGGCATCAAGCACATCCCGCGTGATAAGCGCAAGCCAAACACTGCTCCATGCGATAACGGCCGCAATTAACGAAACAAGCAGTGTAAGCGGCAGGTAGCGCCCGGTGCAACGGTATATCCATTTAAGAACCGCAAAATTGTCGGATTTCTTCTTCATCATTCTTCAATTATCCCGTTTTCCCGCATTGTTCTCAAAAATACGTCAATATCCCCAAGGGCGAGCACGGTTGAAATTTCAAAGCTGTCAAGCAGTGCATCAAGCATTTCCTTTTTTGTGGGGGTGCCCTTTTCAAGCATATGCCACAAAAATGCCGCGGTCTCGGTTAAAACAATGGTGTTTTCAAGTGCGGCCCCGCTGTTGCTTTCACTCACCACGGTGCTTTGCCCGTGCATATTTACAAGCTTATAGCCGTCTTTAATTCGCATAGGTCATTCCTCACTTGTTAATAAAAGGTAAATTTATTATATAACAAAATAAAAAATATTGCAAGTAGTATGCTTGTTGTAGTATAATTAACTATATTATAAAAATCGGAGAGATATGATATGGATACTTTTTTTGAACAAATTATTTCCGTCAAAAAGGACGGTAAGGCAATTGCGGCAATAATCGGGCTTTGGCTTGCGGCTTTTGTTTTAAGCTTTGTTTTTATTTTTTATTTAATAGGCTTTCTCGGCACCTTTGCGTTTTTGCTGAGCTTCGGCGCAATGTTCGGGGCCTTTAAGCTTTCCACACGCTTTAACACCGAGTATGAATATATTGTTACCAACGGCACAATGGATATTGATAAAATAACAAACAAAAGCTCCCGCAAGCGTGTGCTTTCGTTTGAGCTTTCGGGCGTTACCGAAATCGAAAAATTCAATGCCGCGCGTATTTCCCGCATTAACCCCAAGGAGCTGTGCGTTGCCTGCAATACGGATGATGCCGATGCGTATCTTATGGTGTCCTCTGCCGAGGGCAAGGGCACCAGCTACCTTGTTTTCGCTCCGGATGAGCGTTTGCGCGGCGCAATAGTGAAATTTGTGCCCAAATTCATTTCAAACAGTGCATTCAAATAAAAATCGGGGAGTGTGCCGCCATGAGGGTGTTGACAAAGGCTTTAGTTGAGAAGTCGGAGGAAAATGCCGTTCGGGGCGGCATTTTTTCTTACCGTGAAATGATGTATCGAGCGGGGAGCGCCGCCGCCGAGGTGATTGCGGGGCGTTACGGCGGCCGCGGCAAAAAAATAACCGTTGTGTGCGGCCGCGGCAACAACGGGGGAGACGGCTTTGTTGTAGCGGATATTTTAAGCAGGGGCGGTGCCGAGGTGACCGTGGCAATGCCCTTGGGAGAGCCGCTTACCGAAAACGCCGAATATTATTACAAAAGGCTTGCCGGGGTTAAAACCGAAGCTATGCCCGAGCTTGCGGAGGCCGAGCTTGTAATAGATGCTCTTTTCGGGCTGGGGCTTGACCGCGCACCGCAGGGAGCGGCCGATGAGGCAATTAAGCTTATCAACGCAGCCGAGTGCCCCTGTGTATCCATAGATATTCCGAGCGGCTTTGCCGCCGACAGCGGGCAGGCCCCCGGTGTTGCGGTGCGGGCCGCGCTTACTGTCACCTTTATTGCCCCCAAGCCCTGCTTTTTTCTGCCGCCCTGCTCTGATTTTTGCGGGGAAATGACGGTGGCCGATATTGGCGTGCCGCCTGTGGGCTCGGCTTACGAAACCGTAGAAGCACCTGTTTTTGCCGAACGCCGCCGCAGCTCGCACAAGGGGAGCTACGGCACCGCGCTTGCCTTTTGCGGAAGCTACGGTATGTCGGGAGCGGCCGTGCTTGCCGCACGCGGAGCCTTAAGAAGCGGGCTCGGAATTTACCGTGCGGTGCTGTGTGAGGGCATATATATTCCCTTTACCGTTTCCGTGCCGGAGGCGGTTTGTATTCCCGTGCCGCAAAGCAGTGTCGGCTGCTTTGACCCCGATAAGCTTGATATACCGCATCTGCTTGAGGGCGGCAATGCCCTGCTTGTGGGTTGCGGAATGGGCTGTAACGGCGATACCGCGCGGCTTACCCGACTGCTGCTTGAAAACACCGCCGTGCCCACGGTTATAGATGCCGACGGAATAAATGCCCTGTGCGGCGGCATAGATATTATTAAAAAATGCAAAGCTCCCGTTATTCTCACACCGCACCCGGGCGAAATGGCAAGGCTGTGCGGCACCACGGCTTCGGAGGTTGAGGCAAACCGAATTTCCTATGCCGAAGCCTTTGCACGGGAATACGGCTGTATTCTTGTTTTGAAGGGTGCAAACACAATTGTGGCCTCTCCTAAGGGCGAAATTGCCTTTAACACCACCGGTAACCCCGGAATGGCAACCGGTGGCAGCGGCGATGTGCTTGCCGGCATTACCGTGGCACTTTTGGCTCAGGGTATGCCGCCGCTTGCCGCCGCAAAGGCCGCGGTTTTTCTGCACGGTGCCGCGGGGGATAAGGCCGCCGCACGCCGAAGCCGCCATGCACTGCTGCCGAGTGACCTTATCGAGGAGCTGTAGAAAGGGGCAGTTTGCCTTGAAAAAATTCCTCGTATTCCTGCAGGCGCTCATTCTTTGTCTGTCACTTACAGCCTGTAAAAAAAACAGCGGGGTGACCCCCACTGCTCGCGGAATTGCCTTTTGCGGCGCGGTTTCTTATTATAACGAGTGCTATGAGGGCAACGTGACGGTCGATGCCGACGGTAATATGACGGTGGAAATAACCTCTCCGCCCTCCCTTTGCGGGCTTGTAATGAGCTTTTCGGGGGATGAAGCCACCGCCGAGTATTGCGGGCTTGAATATAAGTATGATATATCCGCAATGCCCGAGGGCTCTGCATATACCCTGCTTTACGAAATTCTTTCGGCCGCGGCAAGCTCACAGGTGCTTGAAAGCTCAAACGAATACATAACCGAGGGCTCACTGCACGGCAGCGCTTTTCGGCTGACACTGGGTGCCACGGGGCTGCCCATTTCGGCCGAGGTACCCTCGTGCGGCTTTTCGGCCGAATTTAAAAATATAAGCCTTATTTCTTCGCAGTGAGGTGCTTCTCACCCCAGGCGGCAAGCTCGGTAAATGCGGGGAGCAGGTCGCGGCCTTTATCGGTCAGCGAATATTCCACACGCGGCGGAATTTCATCATATTGCCTGCGGCTTACAATGCCGGCCTCCTCAAGCTCACGCAGTGTGGAGGTGAGCATTGTTTTCGTAATATTGGGGATTGCACGCTTCAGCTCACCGAATCTAAGTGTCGGCCTGCGGCAAAGCTCGTAAATAACGTGTGTGCGCCATTTTCCGCTCAAAAGCGCCAGCGTGCGGCGCATAGGGCAGTCATCACTTACATCGTTATTTAAAACTCGGTTTAAATACTCCTTAGGCGTGAGCTCTTTTTTCATAATTCCTCCGATATTTTCGTGTGCGGTCGGTACGTTTTTTCTGCCTACTTGTAAGCCTTGTAAATATAAGCTATAATAATATAGCGTTTAAAGTTTGTCAAGGAGGATAACAATATGAAAACCGCAATAGTTTACTACTCCGAACACCACGGAAACACTAAAAAGCTTTTGGATAAAATTGCCGAGAAATATCCCGTCACACTGATTGATATTACGGCCGAGCCCCACCCCGAGCTTTCGGGGTACGACCGTGTGGGCTTTGCCTCGGGAATTTATTTTTCTAAGCTTCACAAATCACTTATCGCCGCGGCGGGCACTCTGCCCGAAAATAAAGAGGTATTCTTTATTTATACCTGCGGTGCTCAAAAGCAGGGCTACACCTCTGCAATAAGGTCGGCAGCGTTAAAGCGAAACGCAAAAATACTCGGTGAGTACGGCTGCTTAGGCTTTGACACCTACGGCCCCTTTAAGCTTATAGGCGGAATAGCCAAGGGCCACCCCGATGCCGATGAGCTTGAAAAGGCCTGCGATTTTTACGGTGAGCTGTAGAATTGCAAATGAAAAATGAAGTCGCCTTTGGCTGATGAATAATGAATAATTTGGCTTTGCCATTGCTCCTGTACCACTTTTATTCCATAAGAAAAAGCTGTGAATTTTCACGGCTTTTTTTGCATATTGGGATTATCGGTTCTATCAAGTAAATAGTCGATACTTACATCATAATAATCAGCCAATTTTATCAGAACTTCCGCAGTTAACGAAATCACACCTGTTTCATATTGTGAATAAGTGTTTTGAGATACACATAAATACTTTGCAATATCTTTTTGCTTTATATCCCTATCTTCTCTAATTCCTCTTAAATTTCTAAATTGCACAATAATCACCTCATAATTTATTATCGTAGGGCGGGTGTTCAGCCTCCTGTGGCCTTTAGTGGTGCGGATTTCCGGTGGAGACCTCTGCACTTCTAAGCCTCCCTTGCCTAAAGGGAGGTGGCAAAAATCTTTGATTTTTGACGGAGGGATATAAAAAATTAAAGCTTACGCAGAAACTGAATTGTTTTTTAGATTTTGCAAATTTAAATATCCCCCGGTTTCGCTTCGCTCAACACTCTGACAGAGCCGTCCCCTTTTGTCGCTTCGCGACATTTTCCCACACCGCGGGGACATCGGCCCTTTACACAAGGGAGCCTTTGGTTTGCATAAAAGATAGCCCTGTTGCAGACAAAACGGCGGGAGACAAGCCCCCGCCCTACGGTGTAAAAATAACAATTCTGTGTTTTTTCAAATTCCCTCGGACAGTCCGAGAGGCTGTCCCTACGGTGGTTAATTTCTTGTTCGCAGGGGTGGGTTATTTAGGTAAGAGGGTACTTTTTGTCGCTTTAGGGCATATAGACTTAATTCAAAACCCGCAAAATCAAAAAAAGGTGCGAAGTCGATCGTCGGCTTCGTACCCTTTTGGCTTACTTTTCTTTTCTTTTTGTTAAAAGCTCTATTATTTCGGCATAAATGGAGCTGTCGCTCAAAAAACGCTCCTTAATAAACAAGGCCTGTTCCTCATCGCCCGCAAGCAGCTTCACGCTCATAAAGGGGCGGCCGTTGTCAATGGCGGTGCAGGTTATAAAGGCTCTGCCGTCCTCATTTGTGATTTTAAAATCGGTTTCCTTTGCGTTTTTAAAGCGGGCAAGCATTTTAAGCGCCGCGGCATAGGCTCTTTCCTTAACGCTGTAGGAAATCGAGGTTTTAAGGGTTTCGGCCACATCACGCCCGCTGTCGGTTGCAATGTAAGTGTCCTCCGCCTCATCGACCGGCAAAAGCTGGCCGTTTTTCACAAGTGCCGCTATGGAATCGTTAACCTCAAAGCAGTTGGCAATTCCCTCATAATGCAGGGCTTCCGCAAGCAGGCGCCCCGGCACGGGCTCATTCACGGCGGAAATAATATAGCAAATGAGTATTCTTATATCGGCCGTGCTGAAAAGGCCGCCGATTTCCGAAACACCCGCCTCAAGCGCATCTCTTTCCAATTTCCCGCACCTCCAAGCTTGTTTTGAAACAATTATACCTCTTTTCAATTCGCTTTTCAAGTAAAAAAGCTTATCTGCCGGTATTAATTGAGAACAAAGCACAAAAATGCGGGAAAACTATTAAAAAATAATGAATTTTTAAAAAAAGTGATGACAGCAAAGCAAAAAAATGCTATACTGTTTCCATATGTAGTAAAAGGGGGATGTGTACCTTGAAGCTGCTTGCAATAGACGGTAACAGCATTATAAACCGCGCTTTTTACGGAATTAAGCTTTTAACCGCAAGGGACGGTAGCTACACCAACGCGGTGTACGGCTTTATAAATATTTTAAACCGCTTTTTGGAAACGGAAAAGCCCGATGGTGTTGCGGTGGCCTTTGATTTAAAGGCGCCCACCTTTCGTCACCTGAAATTTGCCGATTACAAGGCGGGCAGGCGAAAAATGCCCGATGAGCTGGCAGAGCAGCTGCCCGTTATGAAGGAATGGCTGACCCTTGCGGGCTACACCTGCATTGAGCGCGAGGGCTTTGAGGCCGATGATATTTTGGGCACACTTGCCGCCCTTTGTGAAAAAAGCGGGGACGAGTGTGTTATTGCCACGGGTGACAGGGATGCTTTGCAGCTTGTTTCCGATAAAACGCGGGTTTTGCTTGCGAAAACCGCGGGCGGCAAGCCGGAGCTTGTAAGCTTCGGCCCTAAGGAGCTTTTTGAGCGTTACGGCCTTACCCCACCCGAAATGCTTGAGCTTAAGGCGCTTATGGGGGATTCCTCGGATAATATCCCCGGGGTTGCGGGCGTGGGCGAAAAAACCGCCACCGACCTTATAACACGCTTTCACAGCATAGATAACATTTATAACGGGCTTGACACGCTTGACATTAAAGAAAGTGTGCGCAAAAAGCTGGCGGTCGGGCGTGAAAGCGCCTATTTAAGCCGTGAGCTCGGTGAAATTTGCCGCAGTGTGCCGCTTGAAGCCGAGGCCGCCGATTACCTGATAAAGCCGCGGCGCGAGCAAGAGCTTGCGCGGCTTATGACACGGCTTGAATTTTTTAAGCTTATGAGCAAAATGGGCTTGCAACCCGATAACACCGTAAGCCCGCTTTCCGGCGGCCGCGAAGAAAAGAAAAGCTTTAAAACCGCAAAAGAGGCCGACATTCCGCCCGATACCACCGTGGATATATTTTCGGATGACTGCGGCACGGCGGCTGTGTTCGGCGGCAGTGTGGCAGAGCTTACCGAGGAAAAGCTTTGCGAGCTTTTAAGTGACGGCAGTGTTCCGAAAAGAGTATACGATTACAAGACTTTGCACAAGGCTCACCCGAATACGGCGGGGGTGGTTTTCGATGCCATGCTGGCGGCCTATTTGTGCAATCCCTCGGCCTCGTCCTATTCGGCGGAGCGCATAACGGCGGAATATGCCGACTGCGAGCCCGAGCTTTGTGGCGAAAGCCCGCTTTTAAAGGCTGCCTGCCGTTTTTCACTTGCCTGTAACAGGCTTGAGCGCGAGCTTGAAAAAACAGAGCAGCGCCGCCTGCTTGACGAAATAGAGCTGCCGCTTGCGGCCGTGCTTGCCGATATGGAGACCTACGGCTTTTCGGTTGACGGCGAGGGGCTCGGTGCACTTTCGTCCGAGCTTGAGGAGCGCATAGGCGCACTTGAAAACGAAATATACCGTCTTGTGGGCTACAGCTTTAACCTTAATTCCCCAAAGCAGCTCGGTGAGGCGCTTTTTGAAAAGCTGGGTCTGCCCGCGAAAAAGAAAACCAAGCGGGGCTACAGCACGGGCGCCGAGGTGCTTGAGGAGCTGAAATACGCCCACCCGGCAGTTTCGCTGCTGCTCAGCTACCGTCAGCTTGCAAAGCTTAAATCCACCTATACCGACGGCCTGCAGGCCTGCATTGCAGAGGACGGCAGAATACACACCACCTTTAATCAAACCGAGGCGCGCACGGGCAGAATAAGCTCCTTAGAGCCGAATTTGCAGAATATACCCGTGAGAACCGCCGAGGGCAGGCGCCTGCGTGAATATTTCAATGCGCCGCCCGGCCGTGTGCTTTGCGATGCGGATTACTCCCAAATAGAGCTGCGCGTGCTTGCGAGCATATCGGGGGATGAAAATATGATTTCCGCCTTTAAGGGCGGTACCGATATTCACACCGTTACGGCCTCACAGGTGTTCGGAATGCCGGAGGATATGATAACCCCCGAGCTTCGCAGCCGCGCAAAGGCGGTTAATTTCGGCATAGTTTACGGCATAGGTGCCTTTTCCCTTTCAAAGGATATAGGGGTTTCCCGTGCGGAGGCCGACAGGTACATTAAAAGCTACCTTGCGGCCTATCCTAAGGTTGCGGAATATATGAACGATGTTATCGAGCGGGCAAAGCGTGACGGCTACGTTACCACCCTTTACGGGCGGCGGCGCTATATTCCCGAGCTTGCCAATTCCAACGGAAATTTGCGTGCCTTCGGTGAACGGGTTGCGCGGAATGCGCCCATACAGGGCACCGCGGCAGATATAATAAAGGTTGCTATGATTCGTGTATCGGATACGCTTCGGCGGAAAATACCGTCCGCCCGGCTTATATTGCAGGTGCACGATGAGCTTATAGTGGAATGTGACGAGCGGGATGCCGCGGCCGTTTGCGAGCTTTTGCAGGCCGAAATGGAGGCGGCGGCCGAGCTTTCGGTAAGGCTTACCGCGGGGGCGCATTTCGGAAAAACTTGGTTAGAGGCGAAGGGCTGATGAAGGTTTTATTTGTTTGCACGGGAAACACATGCCGAAGTCCCATGGCGGAGGGGTATCTGCGTGCGGCGAAAATACCGGGGCTTGAGGTTTCAAGCGGCGGCATTGCGGCAAACGGAGCACCGGTAAGCGAAAATTCGTATCTTGCGGCGCTTGAAAAGGGGATTGACATTTCAGGGCACATTTCCCGCGGGCTTACCGCAGAGGAATTGAAAAGCTGTGATAAAATAATTTGTATGTCGCCCTCACAGGCGGAGCTGATTTTGTCGCTCGGGCTGCCCAAAACCTCGGTTACGGTGCTGGGAGGCGGCATTTCCGACCCATACGGCGGCACGCTTGAGGACTACAGAAAATGCCGTGATGAAATTTTTGCGGCGATTGATGCTTTAACGGAGCAGGGCTTTTTTGAAAAATTCAGGGTTGTGCCCTTTGAAAAAAGGCACCTTGTTTCGGTGGCACGGCTTGAGGAGACCTGCTTTTCGGAGCCGTGGAGCGCAGACGGGCTTTGTGAGGCCGCCGAAAACGGCACTGTGCTTTTCGTTGCCGAAAATTCGCGCGGTTCCCTGGGCTATGTAGGCATAAAGCCGATTTTGGACGAGGGCTATATAACAAATGTTGCGGTTTTTCCGCAGTTCCGAAACAACGGTGTTGCAACCGGGCTTTTAAATCGGGTTTTTGCCTTTGCACGGGAAAAGCGGCTTTCCTTTGTGTCGCTTGAGGTGCGTGCTTCGAATGATGAGGCAATAAGGCTTTACGACAGGCTCGGCTTTAAGCCCGAGGGCAGAAGACGTGATTTTTACCGCAATCCGCGTGAGGATGCGCTTATTATGACAAAGAGGTTTAAAAAAGCTGATGAAAATACTGGCTGTTGAAAGCTCCTGTGATGAAACCTCGGTTGCGGTGACCGAGGGCAGGCAGGTACTTTCAAACATAGTTTCAACACAAATCGAGGAGCACAAAATATACGGCGGTGTGGTGCCCGAAATCGCTTCAAGGCGGCACGCCGAGGCCATCTCCGCGGTCACTGAGGAGGCACTTGCGGCGGCGGGTGTGGGCTACAGTGATATAGATGCGGTTGCCGTAACCTTTGCGCCGGGGCTTATAGGTGCGCTGCTTGTGGGTGTGAATTTCGCAAAGGGGCTTGCAATGTCACTCGGTAAGCCGTTAATACCGGTTCACCACCTGCGCTCACACATAGCGGCCAACTACATTTCCCACCCCGAGCTTAGGCCGCCCTTTCTCTGCCTGCTGGTTTCGGGGGGCAACACGGTGCTTGCCGAGGTGACCGATTACACAAAATTCCGCATAATAGGGCAAACAAGGGACGATGCCGCCGGCGAATGTCTTGACAAGGCGGCCCGCTGTATGGGGCTTTCCTACCCCGGGGGAGTAATGCTTGATAAAATCGCCACCGCGGCGGATGCCGAAAAATATCCTCTGCCCTACCCGCACACCGCAACGGGGGAATATGATTTCAGCTTTTCGGGGCTTAAAACCGCGGTTATGAATCTTGTGAACCGCTCGGCACAAAAAAACGAGCCGCTTGATATTCCCGTGCTTTGCGCCACGGTGCGGCAACGGGTTTGCGATATGCTTATAACCTCCGCTATTTCGGCGGCGGAAAAGGGCGGCTTTAAGTCGCTTGCCGTGGCGGGCGGGGTTTCGGCCAACAGTGAGCTGCGGGCCCGCCTTACGGCCGAGTGCGAAAGCAGAGGCATTTCGCTTTATATACCTAAGCTTTGCTTTTGCGGCGACAATGCGGCAATGGTGGGTGTTCAGGCATATTACGAGCTTGAAAGCGGCAACACCGCGGGAGCGGAACTTAACGCCGCCGCCACAATGCCGATTGATTACAGGCCTTGCGAAATTTAACGCAAAGCAGACTGATGAACGGAGTGTTTGGTTATGGGTAAAATCCTTCTTATTGTAAACCCCTGCTCTGGCAAGGCAAAAATGAAAACCGAGCTTTTAAACGTTGTTTCGGTGCTCTCCGCAGACGGCACGCCCGTCTCGGTTTACCCCACCAGGAGCCGCGGGGATGCCACCGAGCTTGTGGCCGGTATAAAGCAGGATGAATACGAAAAAATAGTTGTGTGCGGGGGTGACGGTACCCTTAACGAGGTTATAACCGGGCTTATGCGCTCGGGGCTTCGCTGTACGCTGGGGTACATTCCCTCGGGCACCCTTAACGAATGGTCCTCGGGGCTTCACATTTCGCGCAGCATAAAGCGTGCCGCCGAGGATATTGTGAACGGCAGAAAAATCACGCTGGATATAGGCAGCTTTGATGATAAATATTTTTCCTACACCGCCTCCTTCGGTGCCTTTACGGATGCCTCCTATTCGGCCCCGCAGGATATTAAAAACGTGCTTGGGCAGGCGGCCTACTTTTTTGAGGGAATCAAGAGCCTCGGCAACATAAAGCCGGTGCATTTGAAATTTAAAACCGATACCTGCGAAACCGAGGGAGACTTTCTTTTCGGGGCTGTTTCAAATTCAATGTCGGTCGGCGGAATAGTTAAGTTTGACGAATCTGCCGTAAAGCTGAATGACGGCTGCTTTGAAATTATGCTTATTCGCAATCCCGATAATATTTTAAAGCTTCAGCCTATAATCGACGGGATTTTAAAGCGTGACTTAAACCGTGAGGGCATTGAATTCTTCTCGGCCTCATCCGTTACGGTGACGGGGGGCGACGGCCTTTCCTGGACACTGGACGGCGAATACGCAAGGGGCAGTGTCGAAACGGTTATAACGAATTTGCACAATGCGATTGAGCTTATTGTGCCGCAGAACAGGTAAGTAAAAAACTTAGGGGGTTTCAGAATGTTTACCAGAGATATAGGCGTGGATTTGGGCACCGCCAACACCCTTGTTTGCATTAAGGGCAAGGGGATTATAATGCGCGAGCCCTCGGTTGTGGCATATGACATAAGAAACGATGCTGTGCGTGCGGTCGGCACCGAGGCAAAGGAAATGATAGGCAGAACACCCGGCTCCATAGTTGCGGTGCGGCCGCTTAAGGACGGGGTTATTGCCGATTTTGACGTTACCGCCGCAATGCTTAAAAGATTTATTCGCCAAGCACTTAAGGGCTCGGTTTTCTCACGTGTGAGAATGGTTGTCTGTATTCCCGCAGGGGTTACCGAGGTGGAAAGCCGCGCGGTTTACGATGCCGCAAAGCAGGCAGGTGCCACCGATGTTGACCTGGTGGAGGAGCCTATGGCCGCCGCAGTCGGCGCGGGGCTCCCCGTGTGGGATGCCGCAGGCAGTATGGTTGTTGATGTGGGCGGCGGCACAAGCGAGGTTGCCGTGATTTCCTTAGGGGATATTGTAACGGCGCAATCGGTACGTATTGCGGGGGATGACCTTGATGAGGCGATAATAGCCTATGTGAGAAAAAAACACAACCTGCTCATAGGTGAGCGCACCGCCGAGCAGATTAAAATAGACATCGGCTCGGCCGCCCCTTACGAAAACGAAACCTCGGTGGAGATTAAGGGCCGCAACCAGGTGGACGGTCTGCCCAAGAACGTCGTTATCACCTCGGAGGAGGTAAGAAACGCAATGGCCGACCCGATTTCGCAGATTATAGATGCGATAAGGCTTACCCTTGAAAAAACCCCGCCCGAGCTTGCGGCGGACATTATAGACCGCGGCATAACACTCACGGGCGGCGGCGCACTGCTGCGCGGCTTTGCCGAGCTTATTGCCGAGGAAACGGGAATGCCCGTTTCGGTTGCGGCAAACCCGCTTGACTGCGTTGTTTTGGGCACCGCCAAGCGGCTTGAGGCGGACAGCGGCTTTGAAAATTACGTTTTCCGCCGCGGCAAGCGCTTCAGATAAACTTTTTTCGGAGGTTCGATAATGCGATTCTTCTTCCGCAGTCGACAATTTAAAATCATTGCGGCAACGGCGGCGCTTTTGCTTGTTATTTCCGCCGTGTGCGCTTTTTTGGGCGGCAGAATGGCACCTCAGGCGGACATTGCGGGAACCCTGACAGCCCCCTTTCGCACCGCCGCCTCAAAAATAACCTCCGCCGTTACCGATTTTTTCGGTGCCTATTCGCGCGGCGAAAGGCTTGCGCTTGAAAATGCCGAGCTTAAGGGCGAAGCGGCCGAGCTTAAGAAAAAGCTTGCCGAATATGAGCAGGCGGTGGCCGAAAACGAATTTTATAAGGAATACCTTGAAATAAAGGACGATAATCCCGATTTTGAATTTACCCCCGCAATCTTAATCTCACGTGACCGCGAGGACCCGTATAAGGGCTTTGTTATAAACAAGGGCTCGGTCAACGGCATTTCGGCGTACGACCCCGTAATTACCGAGGATGGGCTTGTGGGCTACATAGGCGAGGTGGGGCTTACCTCCTCACGGGTTGTAACCCTGCTCAGCACCGAGCTTACCGCCGGTGCGCTTGATAACCGCACAAACGATTCGGGCATTATTTCGGGCACGATGGAGCTTGCCGAAAAGGGGCAAACCAAGTTTTCAAACCTTTCACGCTCCTCGGGCATTGCCGTGGGGGATTACGCGGTAACCTCGGGCGAGGGCGTTTTTCCCGCGGGTCTGCTTATAGGCACAATTCAGTCAATAGGCAGTGATAAATACAATACCTCAATATATGCCGAGGTGCTTCCCTTTGCCGATATTGAGAACCTTAAAAGCGTTATGGTTATAACCGATTTCAGCGGTCAGGGCGATATAGGCTGATAAGTACATATGCGGTTGGAAATTACGCAATGACACCTATATCTCCCTCCGTCTTTGCCTTACGGTAAATCCGTAAGGCTCCCTTGTGTAAAGGGCAGATGTCCCGGCGGTGCGGGGAAATGTGGTCTGCGATACGGTAACAACATTTTTAAACACAGCGGAAAGGAGCGGTAAAAATGCACAACAAAGGTCACAGAATAAAATATGCCGCCGTAAGCTTTTTTTTGTTTTTCGGCTTCTTTTTGCTGCACTATTCCGTTAATTTGGATATAAGCATAAAAACCGCAACACCGATTATACTTTTGCCGTTGCTTACCGCCTTTTCAATCTTTTCTTCTCCCGGCACGGCCGCTGCGGTGGGGCTTATACTCGGAATTTGCATGGACGGTGCCGCAAGCGGCGCACTCTGCTTTAATGCCGTGGTTTTAATGCTTTCGGCCACAATGGCTTCCGCGCTTTCTTCGCGGCTCTTTAACCGAAATGTGCGCTCCGCCTTTATTTTAGCACTTGCGGTAACGCTTGTTTACTTTATACTTCGGTGGCTTATATTCTACGCCTTTTCCGTGGGTGCGCATGATAATCTTCGCTATCTGCTGCATTTTGCTTTTCCGGGAGCGGTTTACACCGTTTTGTTTATTTTCCCCTTTTACTTTATTTACAGGCGCTTGGCGTCCTAACGGAGGTTAAGGCTTATGCCGTTTCAAAAGAAAAATCAAACACAGCTCACGGTAATGTCGGTGCTACTAGCGGCGGTGTTGCTGTTTTATGCTGCACACGTATATTCGATTCAGGTTATAAATGCCGCCGACTATACCGATAAAAACGACGGTGCGGCCTCGGTGAGAACGGCGGTTTTAAAGGCCCGCCGCGGTGAAATACTCGATTGCTACGGCAGGCAGATAGCCGTAAACCGTGACGGCTACAATGTGGTTTTCAACAGCGCCTACGTTAAAGACGATTTAAACGATGTTATTTTAAAGCTTATAAGGCTTTTTGAAAAACAGGGGGTAGAGTGGCGTGATGAGCTGCCTCTTGAGGCTGCAGCGCCCTATGCCTTTAAGGCGGACGAAAGTCGCGATAAGCTTATTTCCAAATTAAAGCTCGCCCACTACGCAACGGCCGAAAACTGTTTTAAGGCCGCGGTTGAAAAATACGGGCTTGAGGGCTATTCCGCAGAGGAGCAGCGTAAAATAATGGGCGTGCGCTACGGAATGGATATTTCGGATTTTTCAATTTCCTACCCCTACACCTTTGCGGAGGATATTCCCACCGAGCTTATGCGCAAAATTTCCGAAATGGGCTTTATGCTTCGGGGTGTTACGGTTGACGTGGTGCCCTTTCGCGAATATACCGATACCTCTCTTGCGGTAAATCTTATCGGCACGGTAGGCCCTATTTACGCGGAGGATTGGGACGAATACAAGGCGCGCGGCTACTCATATGATGATAAGGTGGGCAAAAGCGGTATAGAAAAGTGGGGCGAGGAGTACCTGCGCGGAACCGACGGAGAAATTACCTACCGCATAGATTCAAACGGAAATATAATATCAAGTGAGGTCACAAAGGAGCCGGTTTCGGGCAAAACCATAATGCTGACCCTGGATAAAAAAATGCAGCGAACCGTTCAAAATTCAATTGCCGATACCGTAAGGGAGCTTCAAAGCAAGGGCGGAACGGCGGTTGCGGGTGCCGCGGTTGCGATACATATAAACAGCGGCAAAATAATCTGTGCCGCAAATTACCCCACCTACGATTCCGCAACCCTCGGCAAGAATTACGATGCGCTTGTAAGCGACCCGACCGCCCCCTTGACCGACAGGGCCTTTCAGGGCGTTTACCCCATAGGCTCCACCATAAAGCCGGCGGTTGCTGTTGCCGCGATGGAAAACGGCCTGTATAACATAGGCGAAGCCGTAAAGTGTGTGAGATATTACGATTATTTTGCCGATTACAAGCCGAGCTGCCTACACTACCACGGAAGCATTAATTTGAAAAACGCGCTTGCAAAAAGCTGCAACTATTTCTTCTTTGAGCTCGGGCGGCGAGTGGGGGCCGCAAGGCTTACCGATTATTTCAAGCAGTTCGGGCTGGGTGTTGAAACCGGCGTTGAGGTGGATGACAGCTCGGGCATACTCAAAAAGGCGGATAACGACGGCGGCGGTGACACACTGCAATTCGCAATAGGCCAGCTCAATGCTTTTACGCCGTTACAGCTTTGCAATTACGTTGCAACTCTTTCAAACGGCGGTACCCATTACCGCGCAAGCCTTATAAACAAAATCGTTTCCTACGATATGTCCGAAAGCTACGATGAAAGCGAGCCCGAGGTTTTGAATACCGTTAAAATATCCGGTAACGTGCTGAGCGCCGTAAAGGAGGGTATGCTTTCGGTTACGGAGGACGGCACCGGGCGTGCCACACTCGGTAATTACCCCATAAAGGTGGGGGGCAAAACCGGCACCGCACAGGTAAACGGCAAGGCAGACCACAGCCTGTTTATTGCCTTTGCGCCCTTTGATAAGCCCGAAATAGCCATTTCGGTTGTGCTGGAGAACGGCGCCTCGGGTGCTTCGGCGGGCGGCATTGTAAAGGACATTTTGGATGCCTATTTTTACGGCAGCGAGCAGGGCGATGAAAAAACAGTGCCCTTTACGGTGCTTAATTAATTGACAAAGGCGCATTTTTGTGCTAAAATGCAGTGTAGGCAAGTGAGAATAAATCCGAACCTTTTTTTACGTGCGGATTTCTCACTTGCCTAGCGTGACAGGACTTGAACCTGCCAAATTGCGGAGTTGCACTGTTTTAAAAAAAGCATTGTAACCGTCTGACGGAAGCGGGGTTTTAAAATGGGACATATTTTTGCCGTAACCTCCGGCAAGGGCGGTGTCGGTAAATCCACCGTTTCGGTGGGGCTGGCCTTTGCTTTTGCAGCCTCCGGGCACAGGACCCTGCTTGTTGATATGGACGAGGGGCTTCGTTGCCTTGATATTATGCTCGGCACGGATGTATCCGCCGTGTTCGATTTGTCGGACGTTCTTATGGGCCGTGAAATGCGGGATGCGGTTTACCCCGTGGAAAACCGCGAAAATCTCTTTTTGGTTCCCGCACCTGCCGAAGTCGGGCGGATTGATGCATTTGCCTTTTCCGGCTTTGTAAAAGAGGCTGCGGCCGAGTTTGATACCGTTATTTTCGATTTCCCCGCGGGGATAGATTTTTCGCTTTACACCTGCCTGCCGCCCGAAGCGCTTTTTATCACCGTTGCCGTGCCCGAGCCGGTTTCCGTGCGGGATGCGGCGGTTGTAAGCAAAAAGCTCGGTGAAATTTCGCGTCCGTCGCGGCTTATAATCAACAATTTTGAATACAGGCTTACGCGGCGCGGCCTTTCAAGAGGCATAGATGATGTTATTGACGGCGCGGGACTGCGCCTTTTGGGAATAATTCCCGCAAGTGATGAGCTTGCACTGCTTTCGGTTACACACCGCCTTAAACGGAACGGCCGGGCAATGCGGGCCTTTAAAAGAACAGCCGAACGGCTTTGCGGTGAAAGCGTGCTTTTGCCCAAGCCGAAAAAAATATAAAGGGGTTTAAAAAAATGACAATTGCTTTAATAGCACACGATGCGAAAAAAGAGCTTATGGTGCAGTTTTGCATAGCATACTGCGGCATTTTAAGCAGATATAACCTTGTTGCCACAGGGGCCACGGGCAAAACCGTCGCCGAAGCAACCGGACTTGAAATAGTTAAGTTCCTGGGCGGCTCACAGGGTGGCTCACAGCAGATAGCCTCACGCATCGGCTGTGACGAAATTGACCTTTTGCTTATGTTCCGCGATCCGCTTAATCCGAAGCCCAACGAGCCGGATGAGCGCGCACTGTTAAGACTTTGCGATGTGCACAACATCCCCGTTGCCACCAACATTGCCACCGCCGAAATGCTTATTCACGGGCTTGAGCGCGGCGATCTCGATTGGCGTGAAATTGTTAAAAACAACAAATAATTTTCGGAGCGCATTTTATGGCTGAAATCAATCGCGCCGTAAAGGGCACCGCGGACGTTCTGCCGGAGGAAAGCTGCAAATGGCAGCTTATTGAGAGCAGAATGCTTGAAACAGCGCGGCTTTACGGCTTTAAGGAAATAAGAATACCCGTTTTTGAGCACACCGAGGTGTTTTTGCGCAGTGTGGGTGAAACCACCGATGTGGTTCAAAAGGAAATGTACACCTTTGATGACAAGGGCGGTCGTTCTGTAACCCTGCGCCCCGAATTTACCGCGGGTGTCATTCGCAGTGCCGTGGAAAACGGCCTTGTAAACGGTGCACTGCCCGTAAAGGCGGCCTACATAGGCGGCTGCTACCGCTATGAAAAGCCCCAGGCGGGGAGACTGCGTGAATTTCATCAGTTCGGCGTTGAGTGCATAGGCTCTGCCGAGCCGGCGGCCGATGCCGAGGTTATTGCTTTGGCACATCAGGTGCTCGGGTCTGTGGGAATAGAAAAAATCTCACTTGAAATAAATTCAATCGGCTGTAAAGAATGTCGTGCCGATTATCTTGCGGCATTAAAGGCCTATTTTTCGGAAAATGCCGAAAAGCTTTGCGCCACCTGCAGGGACAGGCTTGAGCGCAACCCTATGAGAATACTCGATTGCAAATCACCCGTCTGCAAGGAAATAGCGGCCGCCGCCCCTTTGGTGACCGATTACCTTTGCGATGACTGCCGCGCCCACTTCGAGAGTGTTCAAAAATATCTTAAAGCGGCGGGAATAGAATATACCGTAAACCCGCGCATTGTTCGCGGACTTGATTATTACACGCGAACAGTGTTTGAATTTGTTTCGGGCGAAATCGGCGCACAGTCCACCGTTTGCGGCGGCGGGCGGTACGACGGGCTTGTTAAGGAAATGGGCGGTCCGGCGCTTCCCTCACTCGGCTTTGCAATGGGGCTTGAGCGCATAATGCTTTTGCTTGAGGCGCAAAAAACCGTGCTTCCGCGCCCTGTGGATTGTGAGCTGTTTATTGCCGCAATGGACGGGCATTCCTACGAGCGTGCCTTCGGGCTTTGCGCGGCACTTCGTGCCGAAGGCTACAAGGTGCAAACCGATATTTGCGGCAGGGGCTTTAACGCACAGCGCAAGCTTGCCGATAAGCTTGACCCCCGCTTTGTTATGGTGCTGGGCGAAAACGAATGTGAAAGCGGAAAAGCTCAGCTTAAAAACAAAAAATCCGGGCTTTGCTTCGATGTGGAGCTTGAAAGCCTTGCGGATGGGCTTTTTGCGGCACTCGGCGCCGTGGCGCGCGAGGAGCTTTCGGAGTCGGTTTTAAAGTAAAAAATTCACGGGCGGTCGAAAGACCGCTCAAATAATATCAGAGGTGTTTTGTTTTGAAGCTTGACAGAATGAACGGTATGAAGCGTACCGATTATTGCGGAACGCTGAGTAAGGAGAAAATCGGCTGTGAAACGGTGGTTGCGGGCTGGGTTCAGCGCCGGCGTGACCTCGGCGGCCTTATATTTGTCGATTTGCGTGACCGCACCGGCATTGTACAGCTTGCGTTTGACGATAAAACCGAAAAATCGGTGTTTGAAAAGGCCTCCTTGCTCCGCTCGGAGTATGTTGTAATGGCGCGCGGCAGGGTGCGTATGCGCTCCTCGGTAAACACCGAAATTCCCACCGGGGAAATCGAAATAGAGGTAACCGAGCTTAAAATTTTGGGAGAAAGCGAAACCCCTCCGTTTGAAATTCTGCCCGATTCCGCCGCAAAGGAGGAGCTGCGGCTTAAATACCGCTACCTTGATTTGCGCCGCGAGCCGCTCAGGAGCAACATTATGCTGCGGCATAAAATAGCCAAGGTAACGCGCGATTATTTCGATGAAAACGGCTTTATAGAAATCGAAACCCCGACACTTATAAAATCCACCCCCGAGGGCGCACGCGATTATCTTGTTCCCTCACGTATTCACAAGGGCAGCTTTTTCGCGCTTCCGCAGTCTCCCCAGCTTTACAAGCAGCTGCTTATGCTTTCGGGCTTTGACCGCTACATTCAGCTTGCGCGCTGCTACCGCGATGAGGATCTCCGCGCCGACCGTCAGCCCGAATTTACACAAATAGATTTGGAAATGTCCTTTGTTGAGCGTGAGGATGTTTTTGCCGTTGCAGAGGGGTATATGAAGCGCCTTTTTAAGGAGGTGCTCGGTGTTGAAATTAAAACCCCGCTTCCGCGATTGACTTATACCGAGGCTATGGAAAGCTACGGCTCCGATAAGCCCGATACCCGATTCGATATGAAAATCCGCGATATTTCGGATATTGTGGAAAACAGCGGCTTCGGCGTATTTGCCGATACGGTTAAAAACGGCGGCACCGTTCGTGCAATAACCGCAAAGGCCGCGTCGGGTGTTTACACCAGAAAAGAAATAGATAAGCTTACAGAGGAAGCAAAGGGCATAGGCGCGCGCGGGCTTTCCTTTATCCGCTGGGTTGATGATGCCCCCACCTGCTCCTTTGCCAAATTTATGACCGAGGAGGAAATGCAGGCAATTTACGAGCGCACCGGTGCCGAAAAGGGTGACGTTGTGCTGATTGCCGCCGACCGCAAAAAAACCGTGCTTTCGGTTCTAGGGGCACTTCGCCTCACGGTTGCACGTCGACTTGAAATTATCCCCGAGCAGTACAATCTGCTTTGGATAACCGAATTTCCGTTTTTTGAGTATAACGAGGAAACAGGGCATTGGGATGCCATGCACCACCCGTTTACAAAGCCTCTGGATGAGTGCATACAGTATCTTGACACGGCCCCCGAAAAGGTTTTTGCCGATGCCTACGATTTGGTGCTTAACGGCATCGAGCTTTCGAGCGGCTCAATACGCATTACCGACCCCGAGCTTCAAAAGCATATGTTTGAGGCACTCGGCCTCTCGGATGAGGAGGCCTACGCAAAGTTCGGCTTCTTGACCGATGCGTTCCGCTTCGGTGCACCTCCGCACGGAGGAATGGGCATAGGGCTCGACAGGCTTGTAATGCTCCTTTGCGGCAGTGAAAGCCTGCGGGATGTTATCGCTTTCCCGAAGGTTTCAAATTCAAGCGAGCTTATGTCGGGCGCTCCGGCCGAGGTTGACCGCGCACAGCTTTCCGAGCTTTCCATAGGAATAATCGGCGAAAGCAAGCCCGAATAATCCGAAAAATGCGGCTTGATAAATTTGTTTCGGCACAGCTTAACCTTTCCCGCAGTGAGGCGCGCACGGCGGCTTCGCGCGGCAGAATTGCCGTGAACGGTGCTGTAATACGCGATGCGGGCTTTCAAATTAACGAGGAGGGCGACTGCATCACCCTCGACGGCACCGCCATAGGCTACAAGCGCTTTGTTTACCTGGTGCTCAACAAGCCCTGCGGTGTGGTTTCCGCAAGCAGCGACAGGGCTTCCGAAACCGTGCTTGACCTTATACCTCCGCACCTGCGCCGAAAGGGGCTTTTCCCCGTGGGTCGGCTTGATAAAAACACCACCGGGCTGCTCATAATAACCGATGACGGCGATTTCGCCCACCGTGTGCTTGCCCCGGGGCGGGAGATATACAAAACCTATCGCGCCGAGCTTGACGGGCCCGTGACCGACGAAATGACCGAAAAATTTTTAAGCGGTGTAACCCTGGCAGACGGCACGCCCTGTAAAAAAGCCTATCTTCGCACTCTGGACGGAAATTGCGCGGAAATACGCATTTGCGAGGGCAAATTTCACCAAATAAAGCGAATGTTCGGCACCGTGGGGCTCGGTGTAAACGCACTTGAAAGAACTGCTGTGGGCGGATTTTCTCTGCCGGCAGAGCTGCCGCGCGGCGAGTGCATCGAGGTCGATTTTTCGTCATTGCAATGCATATTTAACGGCTGATATACATTATCGACAAAACTTTTCTTTTAACATTGGTGATATTTTGAATAGCATTTTTTCAACCGTTTTGGTATAATAACAAAGAAAATCAAGCAATTATTTTAGGAGGCTGCAAAATGGCAAGTTTGTCTTTGCGTAATGTATACAAAAGATATCCGGGCGGTGTTACCGCTGTTTCGGACTTCAACCTGGAGATTAAGGATAAGGAATTTATCATCCTCGTAGGACCTTCGGGCTGCGGTAAGTCAACTACACTCAGAATGGTGGCCGGTCTTGAGGAAATCTCCGACGGTGAAATTTATATCGGCGATAAGCTTGTCAACGATGTAGCACCTAAGGATCGCGATATAGCGATGGTTTTCCAGAACTATGCGCTTTATCCTCATATGACCGTTTTCGACAATATGGCTTTCGGTCTTAAGCTGCGCAAAACTCCGAAGGATGAAATCAAGCGCCGCGTTGAGGAAGCTGCACGCATCCTCGATATATCACATTTGCTTGAGCGTAAGCCTAAGGCTTTGTCCGGCGGTCAGCGTCAGCGTGTTGCACTCGGCCGTGCAATCGTTCGTGAGCCTAAGGTGTTCTTACTCGATGAGCCGCTTTCCAACTTGGATGCTAAGCTCCGTGCACAAATGCGTACCGAAATTTCAAAGCTTCATCAGCGCTTGGGAACAACCTTTATCTATGTTACCCACGACCAGACCGAGGCTATGACAATGGGTACCCGCATTGTTGTTATGAAGAGCGGTCTTATTCAGCAGGTTGATACACCTAATAACCTTTATCTCTATCCCTGCAACCTTTTCGTTGCCGGCTTTATCGGTTCTCCGCAGATGAACTTCATCGAGTCCAAGCTCCTTAAGGAGGGTGAGGATTATATCGTTGAATTCGGCTCTGAGGATACTAAGACCCGCGCGGGCGTTAAGTATAAAATTAAGCTCCCCGCCACCAAGAATAAGGATAACTGCCTTGAAGCTTATGTCGGCAAGGAAGTTATTATGGGTATCCGTCCCGAGAACGTTCATAACGAGGAAGACCTTATCGCTCTTAATAAGGACGGTATTGTTGAGGCTGATGTTGAGGTTACCGAGCTTATGGGTGCCGAAACCTACCTCTATATGAACTGCGAGGGTCAGGCAATCAACGCTCGCGTTAGCCCGACCAACACCGCACGCCCCGGCGATAAAATCACCATCGCCTTTGAAACCGCTAAAATTCATCTTTTCGATAAGGATACCGAAATCACTATCTGCAACTGATTTCACACCAAAATTCGTCACACGGCAGCCGTTAAAGGCTGCCGTGTTTTTTGTTGCCCAAATTCGTTATATAAGGGCTGCGGGAGGCAATTGCGCCGCGCTCCAAGCGTGCGCAATGTCGGGCACCGCAAGCGGGCCTGAGCTGTCAGCGAAGCTGACTGAGAGAGAGAAAGGGCTAAGCTTTGATGTCATCTTAATTTATCTCTCCCTCCGACCTCGCTGTGCTCGGCCACCAGCTGACAGCGGCGATTATCCGCTGGACTTTCAGTCCGAGCGGCAACACTGTTTGCATAAGGGCATAAATCATATCAAACGGTGAAAAAGCGGGCTTAAATATGTTGAAATTTCTCTAAATTTGATTAATTTCCGAAAAAAGCAAAAAAAGCCTTTATTTTTATATGAAAATTTGTTATAATGACTTAGATACCTTTATGGGTACTTTGTCAGCAAACGGATATTATCCGTAAAAAAATTAGGAGGTAGATTCTTAATGAGTCAAAAGTACGTTTACCTTTTCAAAGAGGGCGACGCAAGCATGCGTGAGCTCCTCGGCGGTAAGGGCGCGAACCTTGCCGAGATGACCAACATCGGTCTTCCCGTTCCGCAGGGCTTCACCGTAACCACAGAGGCTTGCACACAGTATTATGAGGACGGCAGAAAAATCAACGATGAGATCATGGCACAGATCATGGACGGAATCGACAAGATGGAGGAAATCACCGGCAAGAAGTTCGGCGATAAAACCAATCCGCTTCTCGTTTCGGTACGTTCGGGCGCACGTGCTTCAATGCCCGGTATGATGGATACCATTCTTAACCTCGGTCTTAACGAAGAGGTCGTCGAGACCATGTCCGAAATGTCCGGTAATCCCCGTTGGGCTTGGGACTGCTACAGAAGATTTATCCAGATGTACTCCGAC
>CAZKUO010000003.1:0-68507 GCA_964555975.1 uncultured Ruminococcus sp.
TGGGGTGCCCGATTATAATACCACACCTCCTCCCCTTTGTCAACACTTTTTTTAAAATTTTTTAATTTTTTTCAAAATATAATTTCAAAGCCCGAATTTGCTTGACTTTTTCGGGCATAGTTTTTAATTGACAACCGACTGCGCAAACACTATAATTATAATAGAAAATTATATATTACAGGTGAGATAAAGCTATGAACAAAAGGCCGATTTGTGTTTTTCTTATATTGACACTCGCGGTGACCGCTTTATGCGGTTGCAGTGAGCAGCGGGGCACGGCTTCAAGCAGTGACACACCCTCACAAACGGAGAGCACGGCAAGTGCGCTGCCGACTGCGGCACTGATAAGCACCGAGCACATCTGCCAGCTTGACAAATGGCCGACAGGCTGCGAAAGTGTTTCGGCGGTTATGGCACTGCGCTATGCGGGAGTGGAAATTACGGTTGACGATTTTATAAACGATTACCTTGTATGCACCGAAAGGCCCTTCGACCCGAATAAATCCTTTGGCGGCAATCCGCGCTCTGCCTCCGGGAAGGGCTGCTATGCACCCGTGATTAAATCCGCCTGCGACAAGTTGCTTTCGGGCACTAAGCTTGAAGCCGAGGTGCTCAGTGAACCAACGGTTGCCGACCTTTGCGAAAAATACGTTGCGCGGGATATTCCGGTTATTATTTGGGCCACCCTTGATATGGCAAAGCCGTTTGTAGGAGATTCCTGGGAATTTGATGGCAAAACCATAACCTGGATACGCCCCGAGCACTGTCTTTTGCTTGTGGGCTATAATTCCGAAAGCTACATTTTCCGCGACCCGATGCACAGGGAAAGCGTAACCTATTATTCAAAAGAGGCAACCGAGACCGCCTATAAGGGGCTGTTCTGCCAAGCGGTTGTTATTAAAGAAAAATAAGCAACATACTAAAAATCAGCTGCCTCCTGTCAGGAGTAGGCAAAGGGTTTGCACAAACCAAAGCAATGTCGGGCGCCGCAAGAGGGCCTGAGCTGTCAGCGAAGCTGACTGAGGGAGAGAAAAAGGTTAAGCTTTGATGTTGTTTTGGTTTATCTCTCCCTCCGACCTCGCTGTGCTCGGCCACCTCCCTCATCAGATGGAGGCAAAGAAGTACATACTAAAAGCCTCCCTTGTGTAAAGGAAGGCTTAAAAGCGGAAATCTCGGTCTCCCCGATTTCAAGGGGAAGCCGAGATTTTTTTGATTTTTATTCCGCAGTCTTCGGTTCCTTGAAAAGCAACGAAATGCACCATATACCCGCAAGTGCTATAACCGTATAGATTATGCGACTGATGATCGCGGCGGCACCGCCGAAGGCCCAAGCCACAAGGTCAAATTCAAAAAGCCCCACAAGCCCCCAATTTAAAGCACCTATAATTACGAGTATAAGACAAATTTTATCAAACATACCGTTTCTCCGTTCCGCCGCCGAGGTGTGTACTGCTTTGCGGGCGGGCATCGGCGGCAAATAAAAAAATAATAAGCCCGCTTCTCTGCAAGCTTAGCATTTGCGGAAAAGCGGACTTTTATTCGTTTTTTTAAATCGGCGGGCAATATAATCATTTTCCCACGCAGAAGCTTTTGAAAATTTCATTTGTTACCTCCACGGTAACACGCTTTCCGGTAAGGCAAAGAAGTGCCGACAGCGCATCATCCACACAAACGCCCACCGCATCCACGGTGTTGCCGCATTCAAGTGCCCGAACGGCCTCCTCAATGCCGTCAAGTGCCCTGTCACAGCAGGCACGCTGTCTTTCGTTTATAAGCACGGCGGCCTCGGGGTCTAAATGGGCCGCTCCCGAAATTTCACGTATTTTTTCACAAAGCTCATTGTAGCCCTCACCCGTGGCGGCGGATATGCTCACACAATCAAGGTCATTGTCCGTGACAGTCGCCTGATGCGACCCCAAATCCGATTTATTGAAAACAAGCAGTGCGTTTTTATTGCGCACAAGCTCCAAAAGCCTGCGGTCGTCATCATCAAGCGGGGCAGAGCCGTCAAAAACGGCAAGCACAAGGTCGGCCGAGGCTATGCGCTCACGCGCCCTGTCCACCCCGATGCTTTCAACCGTGTCCTCGGTTTCTCTGATTCCGGCGGTATCTGCAAGGCGCAAAAGCAAATCTCCCACCGTAACGGTATCCTCAATAACATCCCGTGTGGTGCCGGCAATCTCGGTAACAATTGAACGCTCGGCGCCGCTGAGCATATTCATAAGGGTTGATTTTCCCACATTGGGCTTACCTACAATAACGGTTTCTATGCCCTCGCGCAGCAGTCGACCCGTATCGTATGCGGTGAGCAAGCGTTTAAGCTCTGCCGCACATTCCACAAGCCCTGCGTGAAAATTATCGCGGTCAAGCCCGTCAATATCCTCGTCGGGATAATCGGAATAAACTGCAATTGCGGCATCTGCCGAGGTTAAAAGGCTTATTATTTTTTCGATTTTTTCACCCGTTTTTCCCAAATGAGCCGCACGCGACAAATTAAGCTGTGACTGCGAGCGTGCGGAAATAAGCCCCATTATGCTTTCGGCACGGGTGAGATCGGTTTTGCCGTTTAAAAAGGCCCTCTTTGTAAATTCGCCGGGCTCGGCGGGGTAGGCTCCGCTTTTGTATAAAAGCCGCAGGGCTTCGCGCAAAATAAGGCTGCCCCCGTGAAGTGATATTTCCACCACGTCCTCACCCGTGTAGCTTTTCGGGCCCTTGAAAACCAGCGCCACGGCATCATCAAGCACACGGTCGCCATCACAAATTTCGCCGTAGGCGGCACTGTAGCCCGAAAGCTCGGCAAGCCGCCTGCCCGAAACCGAACGGAACACTTTATCCGCCGTTGCAATTGCCGTTTCACCCGATATTCTTATAACGCCGACAGAGGCCTCCCCCGGGGGAGTGGCAACGGCCGCAATTGTTCTTTCGTACATCTTTTTTCTTCCTTAAAGCCCCGAGCAAATACCGCTCGGGGCAGACTGAGCTAATTGATTTCTCTTATTTTATCCCCTACAGCGACAGCTGCTTAGGAAAAACGCCGTAATTGTCGCGATTGCCAAAATTATTCCGAGTACTGCAAAGGTGACAATTGAGGAGGTTACAAGCTCGGCAGCATAGGCCCCGAATACTGCACCGCCCACAAAGAAAAGCAGAATTGCAAGAATTAAGGCGACCACCCTCGAGCAGCTCGGTCGGCAGCAGGTGCTTACCGTTCCGTTGTTATTGCACATAGCTTCACATCCCTTGCTTTTATGGGTCATGACCAATAACAGTATATGCCGAGCGGGACAAAATGACAGGCCTTTATTTCATAAATTCGTACATTGCGCGGTAGCACATATAAACATCGAGCTTTGCGGTGGTTTCAAACGGAGCGTGCATTGAAAGCACCGGCACGCCCAAATCAACCACATCCGCACCCATATTGGCAACAAACATCGCAACCGTGCCGCCGCCGCCTATATCCACCTTGCCCATTTCGCCCATTTGCCAGGCTATATCGGCACTGTCAAGCATATTGCGAACCTCGGCAACATATTCTGCCGAAGCATCCGAGGTGGAGGATTTTCCCCTGGCGCCCGTGTATTTGGTGAGCACCACGCCGTAATTCAGGAAGGAGGCATTGCCGCGCTCCATAACATCCTGGAAGGTGGGGTCGGTTGCGGCGTTAACATCGGCCGAAAGGCATTTTGAGCGGCGAAGTGCAAGCGTCGGGTCGCCACCCTGCATTTTTGCAAGGTCGCCCACGGCGTAGCGCAGAAAATCCGATTCGAGGCCGGTATTGCCCATTGAGCCGACCTCCTCCTTATCGGTGAGTATTGCAAGGGCGGTTTTTTCGGGAGCGGTCACCTCTAAAATTGCGGTGAGTGCGGGGTAGGCACAAACGCGGTCATCCTGACCGTAGGCACCTATCATAGAACGGTCAAAGCCTATATCGCAGGCGTGTGCCGCGGGAACCATTTCAAGCTCGGCCGAAAGGAAATCCTCCTCGGTTATGCCGTATTTTTCGTTGAGCAGCTTTAAAATGTTGAGCTTGACAAGCTCGCTGCCCTTATCCGCCTTAAAGGGATGACTGCCAACAAGCACGTTGAGCTCCTCACCCCTTATTCCGTCGGAAAGGGTGCGCTTTACCTGCTCGCTTGCAAGGTGGGGCAAAAGGTCGTTAATCACAAATTTCGGCTCATCCTCACGTTCACCCACCGAAACCTCGCGAACGGTGCCGTCCTTTAAGGCAAACACACCGTGAAGCGCAAGCGGAACCGCCGTCCACTGATATTTTTTAATTCCGCCGTAATAATGGGTTTTAAAGAGTGCAAGCTCAATTTCCTCATAAAGCGGGTTGGGCTTTAAATCAAGGCGGGGTGAATCAATGTGCGCCGCGGTTATATTGACACCGTTTTCCACAGGCTGCTTACCGATAACGGCAAGCACAAGCGACTTGCCGCGGTTGTTAATATACACCCTGTCGCCCGCCTTATAGCTCGTCCCGTGCTTAAATTCGGTAAATCCCGCCTTTTCGGCCGCTTCAACCGAAGCCTTTACGGCCTCGCGCTCGGTTTTTGCGGCATCAAGAAATTTTTTATAGCCCTCGCAATAAGCATCCGCCTTTTCAAGCACCTGTGCGTCACAGCTCTTTCTTCCGTTTTTGCGTGTATAAGCAAGCCTTTCCTTTAAAAGCTCCGCCTCTGTTTTATCTGACATTTTCGTTACCTCCGTAAATTTTTTTGATTATATCGGAAAAGCGTTTTAAAAACGCATTTTCATCCCCGTTGTTGTAAAGCAAAAAATCCGCGCGTGACCTGTAAAATTCATCGGTCTTGCCCGCATTAAGCCGCAAATCGGCCTGCTCGGGTGTCAGCCCGTCACGCGAGATTATGCGTGCGCGGCGTATTTTCCTGTCGGCCGTTACGGCAACCGTGGCGGTGCAGAGCTTATCAAGCCCGCTTTCAAAAAGGGTGGGTGCATCAAGCAAAGCGTTTTTACCCTCTGCCACGGCGGTTACAAGCCTTGCAATGTGCGGCAGAAGCACGCGGTTTAAAAGCTCGGTGCGCTCCGGCGAAGAAAAGGCCGCGGCCGCAAGCGCTTTTCTGTTAAGAGCACCGTCACTCAAAAGTATTTTTTCCCCAAAGGCTTCGGTTAAAGCGGCAAGCCCCGGCGTGCCCTTTTCCACCGCCCTGCGCGCAAGCAGGTCGCAATCTATCACATCAAGCCCCATGCCCGCACAGGCGGACGCGGCACTGCTTTTGCCCGCTCCCGTGGGGCCCGTAAGTCCTATTAAAATGCTCATTGCCTTATCACCCTAAAGGCCGCCGCCCTTATCAGTCTGTTGTAAACCGCAAGGCCTATTCCGCTTTTTTGCGGGGCGTGCACGTAAATTTCGGCGGCTCCGAGGCTGTCGGCTGCCCGCAAAACCGAAAAAACACTGTGAGCCAAGGTTTTTTCATCCGCACAGGTTCCGTAGCAAATGGCAGGAACGGTAATTTTATCCCTTTCCTCCGCAAAGCAAACCGCCGCGCAGTTTTCCTTTTTGTTCACAAGCTCGGCAAAAAAATCACCTGTGCCCTCAACCAAAATAACCGGCGTTTTGGGTGCATAATGCTTGTATTTCATCCCGGGGGATGCCACGGGCTTGCCGTCCTCGGGCATTTTAAGCACTGCCTCATCAATTACAATATCGGGCAGCACCTCACGCAGCTCCTCGGGTGTTACCGCACCCGGGCGCAAAATTCGCGGCGGGCAGGTTGCAAGGGTTATAACGGTGGATTCCACCCCCACCTCACACTCCTTGCCCATAACAACCGCGGCTGTTTTTCCGTCAAGGTCCTGCAAGACACATTCCGCCGTGGTAGGGCTCGGCTTGCCCGAGGTATTTGCCGAGGGTGCCGCAAGCGGCACGGCGGCCGCTATTATATCATGTGCGGTTTTCTCCGAAGGCATACGCACAGCCACCGTATCAAGCCCCGCCGAAACACAGGCAGGTATTTTCGGGTTTCTTTTTAAAATCATTGTAAAGGGGCCCGGCCAAAAGCGGCGCGCACATTCATAGGCACATTCGGGAACATCCCGCGCTACGGCTTCAAGCTCGGAAAGCTCGGCAATGTGGACTATAAGTGGGTTATCCTGCGGTCGTCCCTTAGCTTCAAACACGCGCCTTACCGCCTCCCCGTCATAGGCGGAGGCCGCAAGGCCGTAAACCGTTTCGGTGGGTATTGCAACCGTTTGCCCCTGCTTTAAAAGCTCGGCCGCACGCGCTACGGTTGCGCTGTAATTGGCCGCATCGGTTTTCAGTCTTTCGGTAACCATTTATTCCTCACCGCTTTCGGCACGCAGTGCCTCTGTTCTGTAATAGGTGGTAAGGGCATCGGTAATTTCGTCAATGTCCCCATTCAAAACCTGCTCAAGCTTATAAAGCGTAAGCCCTATGCGGTGGTCGGTAACCCTGCCCTGCGGGAAATTATAGGTGCGTATACGTTCACTGCGGTCCCCCGAGCCCACCTGCGCCTTTCTGTCCGAGGCGATGGCGGCATCGTGCTCGCGGCGCGCCTCATCAAGCAGGCGGGAGCGCAGTATTTTAAGCGCCTTATCCTTATTTTTATATTGGCTACGCTCATCCTGGCACTCAACCACCGTGCCTGTGGGCAGGTGGGTTACACGTATCGCGGAGGAGGTCTTGTTTATATGCTGACCGCCTGCCCCCGATGAGCGGAAGGTATCTATTTTAAGGTCGGCGGGGTTGATTTCAAGCTCAACCTCCTCAGCCTCGGGGAGCACCGCCACCGTAACGGCCGAGGTGTGAATACGCCCCTGCGTTTCGGTATCGGGCACACGCTGAACACGGTGCACTCCGCTTTCGTACTTAAGGCGCGAATAAGCCCCCGAGCCCTCAATCATAAACGATATTTCCTTAAAGCCGCCGAGCTCGGTTTCATTTACGTTTACAAGCTCGGTGCTCCAGCGGCGCGCCTCGGAATACATTGTATACATTCTGTAAAGGTCGGCGGCAAACAAGGCCGCCTCCTCACCGCCGGTACCCGCGCGAATTTCAACAATTACGTTCTTTTCGTCGTTCGGGTCACGCGGTAAAAGCAAAAGCTTAAGCTCCTCCGCACAGCGGGCAAGCCCCTCTGCGGCCGATTTCAGCTCCTGCTCGGCAAGCTCCTTAAGCTCCTTATCCCCCGCGCTTTCGGCAATTATTTCCTTAGCCTCACGCTCGGCCGTTTGCAATGCCGTGTATTCACGGTATTTTTCCACAATGGGGGCAAGCGTGCCGTGCTCCTTCATAAGCTTGGTGAAAAGCTCGGTATCGGCCGCAGTTTGCGGCTGTGAAAGCTCGGTGGATATTTGCTCGTAACGGCTCACAACCGTTTCCAATTTGTTAAACATTGCTCTCTCCGTCTGTTCTCAATATTTTTTTCAGGCTTTTTTCGGCACGCACCCGCGGCAGCATTACCTCTCTGCCGCAGCCGTCACACCGCAGGCGAAAATCCATTCCCACGCGCAAAACCGAAAAGGTGCTTGCTCCGCAGGGGTGGCTTTTTTTCATAAGCAACCTGTCACCGACCCTTATATCCATAAAAAATGCCCGTTTCCTTTCCTTAAATCCGCCGCACCTGTGCGTACGGCGAAAAATCGGTGCCCCGCCCTGCCGTAAAACAGCAGCGGCGGGGCACCGTAGTGTTATGAAAAATTCTTGAAAGCGAAATTATTACATTGCGGAAAGATTAGCCTTAAGCTTTTCAAGCTGAGCCTTAAGCTCCTCGGGCAGCTTATCACCGAACTTTTTGTAATGCTCTTCAATTTCGGCGGCTTCCTTTTCCCAAACCTCTTTGTCAACCTTCAAAATGCTCTTTAAGGTATCAAGCTCCATATCAAGGTCGGTAAGGTCGATATCCTCGGGTCTCGGAACATAGCCGATAGCGGTTTCAACGGCATCTGCCTTGCCCTCGCAACGGTCAATTATCCAGTTGAGAACACGCATATTATCACCGAAGCCGGGCCATACGAAGTTACCCTCATCATCGGTGCGGAACCAGTTTACGTTGAAAATCTTGGGTGCCTTATCACCGAGCTTAACGCCCATATCGAGCCAGTGGCGGAAATAATCGCCCATATTGTAGCCGCAGAAGGGGAGCATTGCCATCGGGTCGCGGCGAACAACACCTACCGCACCTGCGGCGGCGGCTGTGGTTTCGGAGGCCATGGTCGAGCCCACGAACACACCGTTCACCCAATCCTTTGATTGATAAACCAGCGGTGCGCACTTTGCGCGGCGGCCGCCGAATACAATTGCGGAAATCGGAACACCCGCACCCTTATCAAAATCATCCGAAATGCAGGGGCAATTAACCGCGGGAGCGGTAAAGCGTGAATTCGGATGAGCGGCATAGGTGCCCTTGTCTGCCTTATCAAACTTAGAGGCATCCCACTTGTTGCCCTTCCAATCGATCGCGTTCTGCGGCAGGTCCTTATTAAGGCCCTCCCACCAAACGGTATTATCATCAAGGTTGAGCGCAACGTTTGTGAAAATGGTGTTCTTCTTTGTGCTTTCAAGCGCATTGAAGTTTGAATGTGCGTTGGTTCCGGGTGCCACACCGAAGAAGCCGTTTTCGGGGTTGATGGCGTAAAGACGTCCGTCCTCGCCTATCTTCATCCAGGAAATATCGTCACCGACGGTCCAAATCTTGTAGCCCTTTTTGCGCAGATACTCGGGCGGAATAAGCATTGCAAGGTTGGTTTTTCCGCAGGCAGAGGGGAAAGCGGCGGCAATGTATTTAACCTCGCCCTTGGGGTTCTGCAAGCCGAGGATAAGCATATGCTCGGCCATCCAGCCCTCTTTCCAGCCCTGGTAAGAGGCTATGCGCAGTGCAAAGCACTTTTTACCGAGAAGCACGTTTCCGCCGTAAGCCGAGTTAACCGAGATGATTGTGTTATCCTCGGGGAACTGGCAGATGTAGCGGTTTTCGGGGTCAATATCGCAGGAGGCGTGCAGACCGCGAACCCAATCGTTTGAGTCGCCCAGCACATCAAGCACAGCCTTGCCCACGCGGGTCATAATGGCCATATTGAGCACCACGTACTTAGAGTCGGTAACCTCAATACCCGCCTTTGCAAGCGGTGAACCTATCGGGCCCATTGAGAAGGGTATGATATACATCGTTCTGCCCTTGTATGAGCCGCGGGCGATATTGTAAAGCTTTTTATACATTTCGTCCGGGTCACACCAGTTGTTGGTGGGGCCTGCGTTTTCCTTTGTTTTGGAGCAGATAAAGGTTCTGTCCTCAACGCGGGCAACGTCATTCGGGCGGGTTCTGTGCAGATAGCAGCCGGGGAGCTTTTCTTCGTTGAGCTTAATCATCTCGCCGGATTCCACTGCCTCGCGGCGTATGGTCTCAAGCTGTTCCTCGCTTCCGTCGATCCATACAACCTTATCGGGGCTTACGAGTTCTTTAACCTCATCAAGCCACTTTAAAACCGTTTTGTTTTCAGTCATTTCAATGTCTCCCTTTCATTGGTATTAACACTCACGCTATATTATAACGCATTGTTCGGTCAAATTCAATAAGCCCGAGAAAAATTTAACAATATTTTAATTTTTTCTCGGTTTTGTTGTATTTTTCCGTGAAAAAGACGATTTATTTGGGAAAATACAGACAAAGCGCTTCGCCCGACTGTGCTTTTAAAAAAATTATTCGCCGCAGCAGCCGCCCGCACAGGCAGAGCAGGAGGTGCACCCATGCAGAGCCTCCGGCCGTTCAAGCTCGGGGTGGCGGTCGTAATAATCCGACACGGCCGCCTTTACGGCCTCCTCTGCCAGCACAGAGCAATGGATTTTGTGCGCCGGCAGGCCGTCAAGCGCCTCTACAACCGCCTTGTTTGAAAGCTTTAGCGCTTCTCTCAACGGCTTGCCCTTTATCATTTCGGTTGCCATTGAGCTTGCGGCAATTGCCGAGCCGCAGCCGAAGGTATTGAATTTCACATCCGTTATAATTTCCCCGTCTGTTTTCAAGTAAATCTTCATAATATCCCCGCACTTGGCGTTTCCCGCCTCGCCCACGGCATCGGCATTTTCAATGGTGCCGAGATTGCGCGGATTTCTGAAATGGTCCATTACCTTTTCACTGTAAAGCATATTTTCTTTTTCCCTCCGTTAAATCCTTCCACACGGGTGACATTGAGCGTAAATACTCCACCACGCGCGGAACCTCACTTATTATGCGGTCGGCTTCCGCCTCGGTGTTGTACTCCGAAAGCGAAATTCTAAGCGACCCGTGCGCCACCTCATGCGGCAGGCCGAGGGCCAGGAGAACATGGCTCGGGTCAAGTGAGCCCGAGGTGCACGCCGAGCCGGACGATGCGGAAATGCCGCGGTCATCAAGCAAAAGCAGAAGTGCCTCGCCCTCTATCCCCTCAAAGCACATATTAAGCGTTCCGGGCAAGGCCCTTTCAAGCGCGCCGTTGATTTTTGAGTGCGGAATTTTTGAAAGCCCCCCGGCTATTTTGTCCCGCAGGTGCTTAACATATTTATAATTTTCCTCAAGGTGCTCGTCTGCTTCCTTAAAAGCCGCCGCCATACCCACAATTGCGGCAACATTTTCGGTTCCCGCACGTCGGCCGCGCTCCTGCGCGCCGCCGTGTATCAGGGTGTATGGCAAAATGCCCTTTTTCACATAAAGCACACCTATGCCCTTTGGGCCGTGAAGTTTATGTGCCGAAAGTGAGAGCATTGCCGTTTCCTGCTCCCGAACATCAATTTTTATGTGCCCCGCCGCCTGAACGGCATCGGTGTGAAAAAGCACGCCCCTTTTGCGGCAAATCTCCCCTATTTCACGCACCGGCTGAACGGTGCCTATTTCGTTATTTGCAAGCATAACGGTTACAAGTGCGGTATCCTCACGGATTGCCGCCTCCAATTCGGCGGGGCGCACAAAGCCGTCGGAATGCACCGGCAAAAGGGTTATTTCAAAGCCCTGCTTTTCAAGCGCCTCAAGCGTGTGTAAAACGGCGTGGTGCTCAAAGGCGGATGATATTATGTGCTTTTTCCCCTTTGCCGCACCCATATACGCTCCCGTAAGTATTGCCTGATTATCGGCCTCACTCCCGCCGGAGGTAAAAAATATTTCCTCTGCCGTGCAGTTAAGGCACCCTGCAATTGTTTGCCGTGCGGAATAAACGGCCTCTGCCGCCTGCTGCCCCAAGCCGTAAAGGCTTGAGGGGTTTCCGTAGGCTTCTTTCAAATACGGCAGCATGGCGTTAAAGGCCGTGTCACTCAGCTTTGTTGTTGCGGCATTGTCTGCATAAACTGTCATATGATAATCAACTCCTTAGGGCTGACGAAATTTATTCTTTCCGAGCCCTTCGAGTATAGCTTACCATATAATTCCTACAAAGTCAATAGGAATTTAAAAAATAAAAAATCAATCGATGTCTGCCAAGGTTATTCCGTCAAGATACTCGCATATAACCTTATCAAGCCCGAGCCACACCGGCATAACGCGGCAGTCCTCCGCGCGCTCGCACTCGCCATCCCCAGTAAGGCAGGCGCAGTTTACGGGCACAAGGCCGTTTTCGGTTACGGTGAGTATTTCGCGCAGGGTGTAATCAGAGGGGCTTCTGTTAAGCCTGTAGCCGCCGCTCTTGCCGCGCATACCCGTTATCAGCCCCGCATTTTTAAGGGCCGCCACGATTGCTTCAAGGTATTTCAGCGAAATTTGCTGGTGCCTTGCAATGTCTGAAAGGGGCACAAGCTCTCCGTCTGTATGTGCGGCCAGCTCAAGCATTATTCTTACGGCGTAGCGCCCCTTGGTGGAAATCATCATAGTAAGTTTTCTCCGTTCGGATTATATTGCTCCCCGTTTTCAAGCCTTTTCCAAAGAAAAACACCGTCACTTAAGGTCATATAGCCGTGCGGGGTGCCGTTCTTCGGGATAGAAACCGAGCCGGGATTTAAATATCTGAAATTGCCCTTATCCTCATCGGCAGGCAGGTGCGTGTGCCCGTTTAAAAGTATATCCCCCTTTGAGAGGGGCGGCGGATTGTCCGGATTGAATTTATGACCGTGGGTGGCATAAATCACACGCTCACCCATGGGTATCACCGCGTAATCCGAAAGCACGGGAAAGCTTAACACCATTTGGTCAACCTCTGTATCACAGTTTCCGCGAACGCAGAAAATCCGCTCCCGCAGGGGGTTAAGCATTGCAATAACCTCCTTAGGTGCGTAATCACGCGGAAGCTCGTTGCGCGGCCCGTGATAAAGCAGGTCACCGAGCAGAAAAAGCCTGTCTGCCCCCTCGCGTGAGAGGGCATCAAGCAAAAGTCTGCAATAATATGCCGAGCCGTGTATATCGGATGCGATTAAAAGCTTCATTTGAAAATTTACCCCACAAAAGAAAAATATGCAAGCACCGCCGCGCCCAATACTATTCTGTACCAACCGAAGGCGGAAAAATCATGACGGCGAACATAGCTCATAAGGAATTTTACCGCAATTATCGAAACGATAAAGGCAGTTACGGTTCCCGAAAGCAAAACGGCAACCTCGGCCCCCGAAAAGGTAAAGCCGAACTTTAAAATTTTAATAAAGCTTGCGCCCAGCATTACGGGAATTGCCAAAAAGAAGCTGAATTCCGCCGCGGTAACGCGGGATACGCCGATTATAACCGCGCCGAGGATGGTAGAGCCGCTGCGTGAGGTGCCGGGGATAAGCGAAAGTGCCTGAAAGCAGCCGATTAAAAGCGCGGTTTTGTAGGAAAGCTCGGACATACTGCCGATTTTCGGGGCGCGTGACCTGTTGCGCCGCTCTATTACTATAAACAGCACACCGTAAACAATAAGTGCGGCCGAAACCACTATGTAGTTATGAAAATGCTCCTCCAGAAAATCATCAAACGGTATTCCCAGGATTGCCGCGGGCAGCATTGCCACAACAACCTTGAACCACATATCCATAACGTCCTTTTTAATAATTCCGTTGCCGCCCGTTATGTAGCTGTAGCCCTTTTCCTTATTTGCGGTAAAGGGCCAGAGCTTGTGCCAAAACACAACCACAACCGCAAGTATGGCACCGAGCTGTATTACCACCTCAAACATTGACATAAATTCATCCGACATATTAAGCTTGATAAATTCATCCGCCAAAATAAGGTGCCCCGTGCTGCTTATGGGCAGCCACTCGGTAATGCCCTCTATAATTCCCAAAATAATCGACTTTAAAATATCCATACATTCTCCTCTCGGAATTGAGCCCGCCCTGCTTTTAAAAGGGCATCAGTGTGCCAAAAGCTCCTTATAAAGCCTTATATAAGCATTGGCCGAGGCGCCCCAGCTGTTTTCGCAAAGCATACCCCTGCGGCGCAGAATATCCCAGCCCTCCTTATCGGCAAAGCCGGAAAGTGCGCGCCAAACCGTGTTTTCCATATCGTGTGCATTGTAATTTTTAAAGGTAAAGCCGTTGCCCTCGCCGTCGCCGCTGTCGGAAACGGTATCGTTAAGACCGCCGGTTTCTCTTACAATCGGCACGGTGCCGTAGCGCAGAGCCACCATTTGTGCAAGCCCGCAGGGCTCGGATTGGCTCGGCATAAGGAAAATATCCGCTCCGGCATAAATTCTGTGCGCAAGCTGAGGGTTAAAGCCGAGCTTTAACGCCACCTTATCGGGGTGTCGGGTTGCGGCATCGTGGAAAAAGGTTTCATACTCCCACTCGCCGGAGCCGAGTATAACAAAGCGAACATCTGCTTTTAAAAGCTCCTCAAACACGTGCTTCACCAAATCTATTCCCTTGTGCTTAACAAGGCGGGTAACAATGCCTATCACGGGGGTGTCGGTATCCTCAGGCAACCCCATTTCGCGGAGCAGCATTTTCTTATTGTAGGCCTTGCCGTCAAGCTCATCCGCAGAGTAATTTCTGTATATCATACTGTCGGTCTCGGAATTGTAAACCTCGTAATCAATTCCGTTCACAATGCCGGTAAGCTTGTAGGTAAACTGCTTTAAAATTCCGTCAAGCCCGTGCGAATAATAGGGGTCGAGTATTTCGCGTGCATAGGTGGGTGACACGGTTGTAACCTTATCCGCACACTGAATTGCGCCCTTTAAAAGGTTTATGCAGCCGTCATACTCAACAAGGCTTTCCGACTCATACGGAATACCGAGCACATCCCCCGTAAGCTCCTTACCGTATTTGCCCTGATACTGTATGTTGTGAATGGTGAAGACCGTTTTAATGCTTCTGTGCTCGGGGCTTTCGCGGTAAAGTGTATCGAGATACACGGGTATCATAGCGGTTTGCCAATCGTTGCAGTGAATAATGTCGGGTGTGAAGCCTATGTGCGGTATAATATCCAGCACCGCACGCGAGAAGAAGGCAAAGCGCTCGGCATCGTCATAATGCCCGTAAAGCCCGTCACGCTTGAAATAATACTGATTATCTATAAAATAGTATATTACGCCGTTCATATGCGCTTCAAAAATTCCGCAATACTGCCTGCGCCACGCAACGGATACCGTAATGCTTGTTATAAAGGTCATTTTCTCACGAAGCTCATCGGGAATTGAGGAATAAAGCGGCATTACAACCCTACAGCCCACAAGCCGCTTTCTAAGCGCCTTGGGCAGTGCTCCCGCAACATCCGACAGGCCGCCCGACATGGCAAATGGATAGGCCTCACTTGAAGCAAACAAAACTTTCATATGCTTTTTCTCCGTTCCGCGCCGCCTTACAGCGCTTGATTTTTCTTTATAAAGAAGCTTTTCTGCCCGGTGCCCTTAAGCACCATACCGTCTCCGACCGAGGCGTTTTTATCGGCTATAACATTGTTGAGCTGTGCGCCCTCCCCTACGGAGGTTTCCTGCATTAAAATGCAGTTTTCAACCACGGCTCCCTTAGCTACCGTAACACCCCTGAAAATTATGCTGTTGCGCACGGTGCCGTTTATCACGCAGCCGTCGGCAATAAGGGAATTTTTAACCTCCGACCTTATGCCGTAGCGGGTGGGCATATCGTCACGTGTTTTGGTGTAAATCGGGCGTTCCTTGTTGAAAAGCAGTGAGCGCACGTCCTTATTGAGCAAATCCATACAGGCCTTTTTGTAGGCCTCAATTCCGTCAAGCACGGCAACATAGCCCTTATGCTCATAGCCGAATATGCGCAGACTGCCCGTTTTGCGTGCCAAAACATCCCTTGCAAGGCTTATTTCGCCCTCGTCGTGTGCATCTGTAACAAGCCTGAGCATAAGCTCGCGTGAAATTATCATATAGCCTATGCAAAAATCGGCCTCGTCGGTTCCCGTAACATCAAATTTAAGTGTGCCTATTCTGCCGTTTTCAATATCGGCGGGGAACATTGTATCGGCACAGTACTCGGGCGGTGTGCCGTGGTGGTAGGCAATGGTTACGTCGGCATCCTTTTCAATGTGGTAACGCACCGCCGCCGAAACATCAATATTTGAAATAACATCGGCATTGCACAAAACCACATAGTCCGCCTTGCAGCGGTCAATGTAATCCCGTGCGCCGTAAAGCGCATCCACCGTGCCGTAATAGCGTTTAACACCGCTTGTAAGATAAGGCGGCAGCAGAAAAACGCCGCCGTTTTTGCGGTCAAGATCCCAGTAAATCCCGTTGCCGACGTGATCCATAAGCGAACGGTAATTTTCCTTTGTTATAATTCCCACGCGCGAAACACCCGCGTTCACAAGGTTTGAAAGCGGAAAATCTATAAGCCTGTAGCGTGCCCCGAACGGCACCGAGGCCATGGAACGCTTGGCCGTCAGATTCTTTAACAGCTCGTCATTTGTGTTGGCAAAAACAAGCCCCGCCACTGCAGAGGTTCTCATTGCTTTTCCTCCTCACCTATATTTTCGGTTATCATTTTGCCTGCACCCACCGTGGCCCCGCGGCCTACGGTAAGCCTTTCACCTATAACGGTAATGCCCCAGCTTTCGGTGCCGCCGACCTCGGGCTCCTCGCCCACAACGGCATCTTCACCCACAACGGCGTTTTCGGCAATAATGGAGTAACGCACCCTTGCGTTCTTTTTGATTACGGCACCCGGCATAACCAACGAATACTCAACCGAGGCACCCTCCTCAACGGTAACGTTTTCAAAAAGAATGGAGTAATCAAGTCTTCCGTAAATTTCACAGCCGTCGGTTATAAGTGAATTTTCAACCTCTGCCGTGTCGGATATATACTGAGGTGGCATTCCGCTGCTGCGGGAGTATATGCGCCACGCCTTATCCGAAAGGTCAAGATCTATTTTGGGATTGAGCAAATCCAAATTCGCCTCCCAAAGCGAATTTACCGTGCCCACATCCTTCCAGTAATCGTCAAAGCGGTAAACACGCATTTTCTCACCCGCCGCCAGCATTGCGGGGATAACGTCCTTTCCGAAATCGTTTGAGGAATCGGGCTTGCCCTCATCCGCGGTAAGATAGGCCTTAAGCTTATCCCAATTGAAAACGTAAATTCCCATTGAGGCCAGGTTGCTCTTGGGGTTTTTCGGCTTTTCCTCAAATTCGTAAATATTGCCCTTTTCATCGGCATTCATAATGCCGAAGCGCGAGGCCTCCTCAAAGGGAACCTCAAGCACCGCAATTGTGCAGGCCGCACCGCTTTCAATGTGCTCGTTTATCATTTTGGAATAATCCATTTTGTAAATATGGTCGCCCGAAAGCACAAGCACGGTCTGTGGGTCGTACCGCTCAATAAATTCCAAATTCTGGTAGATTGCGTTTGCCGTGCCCTTGTACCAGTTTCCGCCCTGCTGACCCTGATACGGCGGGAGAATATGCACTCCGCCGCCGGTCCTGTCCAAATCCCAGGGCTTGCCCGAGCCGATGTAATCGTTAAGCTCAAGCGGCTTGTACTGCGTAAGTATACCGACGGTATCTATTCCCGAATTGGCACAGTTGGAAAGCGGGAAATCAATAATGCGGTATTTGCCGCCGTAGGGCACTGCGGGCTTTGCAATTCTTGAGGTGAGAACGCCGAGGCGGCTGCCCTGACCGCCCGCCAAAAGCATTGCAACACATTTTTTGCTTTTCATCGAAAACACTCCCGTTTGATTTTTTGTATCATTAATATTTTATTGTACAGGTTATCGGGATATTACTTTTTGCTTTTGCCGGCACCCGGCACGCGATAATAGCTTACCGACATTGCCGGTATACTCAGCGACACCGAGCTTTCGTAGCCGTGCATGGGTATTTTTTCCGACTTAACGGCTTCGGCGGCTTCCGTTGCCCCGCCGAATTTAACATCGTCCGAGCAGAAAATCCGTTTGTAGCTGCCCTTGCGCGGAACACCTATGCGGTAATTTTCCCTTGCAACGGGCACAAAATTGCAAACCGCTATAATTTCGTTGCCGGACTTATCAATCCGCCTGAAGGCTATAATGCTTTGGCAGTTATCATCGTTTGAAATCCAGGAGAAGCCGTCCCACGAATAGTCAACCTCCCAAAGCTCGGGCGTTTTAAGGTAAAGCCCGTTAAGCCACGCCACGTATTTGCTCATATTGGCGTGCGCCTCGTAATCAAGCAAAAGCCAGTCAAGCTCTTTTTTATAATCCCACTCTATAAACTGTGCAAACTCCTGCCCCATAAACAGCAGCTTTTTGCCGGGGTGGGCCGTCATATAAGCATAAAAAGCCTTGAGCCCCGCAAACTTCATATCATATTCACCGGGCATTTTTTCTATCATGGAGCATTTCCCGTGCACCACCTCATCGTGCGAAATGGGCAACACGAAATTTTCCGAAAACGCATAGAAAAACGAAAAGGTTAGGCAATCGTGATTATCCTTGCGGAAAAGCGGGTCAAGCGACATATACCTGAGCATATCGTTCATCCAGCCCATATTCCACTTGAAATTGAAGCCGAGACCGCCCGTGTGCGGCGGCTTTGTTACCAGGGGCCACGCGGTGGATTCCTCGGCAATCATCATAGCCGCGGGGTCGGCACCGAAGGCGGCCGTGTTAACGTCCTTTAAAAGCTGTACCGCCTCAAGATTTTCCCTGCCGCCGTAGTAATTCGGCAGCCACTCGCCGTCACGGCGGCCGTAATCGAGATAAAGCATTGAGGCCACCGCATCAACCCGCAGACCGTCTATGTGATACTCCTTAAGCCAAAACACCGCGCTTGAAATAAGAAAGCTTCTGACCTCGGGCTTGCCGTAATCGAAAACCGCCGTGCCCCACTCCTTATGCTCGCCGCGGCGCGGGTCGGCATACTCATAGCAGGGGCCGCCGTCAAAGCGGTAAAGGCCGAATTCATCCTTCGGGAAATGCGCGGGCACCCAATCCAAAATCACGCCAATGCCGTTTTGGTGCATAATATCAACGAATTTTTTAAAATCATCGGGTGTGCCGTAGCGTGAGGTGGGGGCAAAATAGCCCGAAACCTGGTAGCCCCACGACCCCTCAAAGGGGTATTCGGTTATGGGCATAAGCTCAACGTGTGTGTAGTGCATACGCTTTAAATAGGCCGAAAGCTTGCGTGCCAGGGTTACGTAATCGTAGGTGTTGCCGTCCTCAAAGCGGCGCCAGGAGCCGGCATGAATTTCGTATATGTTAACGGGGGAGGCATAAATATCGGCTTTTAAGCGGTTTTCGCGCCATTCGCCGTCCCCCCATTCGTAATCCGAGGAATAAACCTTGGAGGCGTTTGCCGGTGCGGTTTCAAAGTGGCGCGCAAACGGGTCTGATTTAAGGGTGGTTTTGCCGTCGGCCCCGGTAACGGCGTATTTATAGGCGGCAAATTTTTCAATGCCCGCAAGGCGAAGCTCCCAAATTCCGGCGTCGGTACGCTTCATCGGGGCAGCATCCACACTCCAGCCGTTAAAATCACCCACCACCGAAACGGCGGCGGCATTAGGCGCCCACACCCTGAAAAGTGTTTTTTCCTTCTTATAAAACGAGCCGAGATATTTATAAGCATTGTCCGCCCCTGCCGAAGTAAAGGCCTTTACAAATTCCTTCATACCGCACCTCTTTCTTTTTTATAGATATATTATAGCAGTAAATTATACGATTATCAAGTGATTTTTGTTAAAAATCCGAAACGAACGAAAAAAATATATGCCGACATTTGTGGATAAACAACAAATATCGACATATTTTAATACATAATGAAGTTTATTTTTATTTTTTAAGTGCCATTGCGCGCTTGGCCGTTTCGGCAATGTTTACTGCCCTGAGACCGAATTCGTCAAGCAGCTTCGGTGCGGGGCCGGAGTGACCGAAGGTATCGTACACACCGAGCTTTAACACCGGAACGGGGCACTTTTCGGAAAGAAGCTCACTTACCGCGCCGCCGAGGCCGCCGATTACCGAATGCTCCTCCGCGGTTACCACGGCACCGGTTTCACGCGCCGCCTTTAAAACAATTTCCTCATCAAGCGGCTTGATTGTATGAATATTGATAATTCGGGCGTTTATACCCTCATTTTTCAAAAGCTCATAGGCCTCAAGTGCCTCATTAACCATAAGGCCGGTTGCCAAAACGGTAACATCGCTTCCGCCGCGCAGCTCAACGCCGCGGCCTACCTCGAATTTATAATCGTCACCGAATATAACCGGAACCGCCAGTCTCCCGAAGCGCATATAAACAGGGCCGTCAAGCTCAAGGGCGGCACGCACGGCCAATCTTGCCTCGGTTTCGTCGGCGGGGTTTATAATGGTCATTCCGGGGATTGTGCGCATAAGGGCAATATCCTCACAGCACTGATGTGTTGCACCGTCCTCGCCTACGGATATGCCCGCGTGGGTTGCACCGATTATAACGTTAAGGTGCGGGTAGCCTATGGAATTGCGCACCTGCTCATAAGCTCTGCCCGCCGCGAACATTGCAAACGAGCTGCAAATAACCTTTTTGCCCGTTGCCGCAATGCCGGCCGCAATGCCCATCATATCCGCCTCGGCTATTCCGCAATCGTAAAAGCGCTCGGGATAAGCCTTTTTAAACATACCTGTTTGTGTTGCGGCGGCAAGATCCGCATCAAGCACCACAAAATCGTCTCTTTCGGCGCCCAGCTCCACAAGTGCATTGCCGAAGCCCACACGCGTTGCCGTTTTTTTGATTTCAGCCATAATGCTCAGCTCCTCCTCAAATTAAAGTGCGGCAAGAGCCGCATTCAGCTCCGCCATGGCCTGCTCATACTGCTCATCATTGGGGGCCGAGCCGTGCCAGCCTACAGCGTTTTCCATAAACGAGACGCCCTTGCCCTTAACCGTTTTTGCGATTATCGCAACGGGGCCGTCCACACCGTGAGCCTCGGCAAGCGCCGCTTCAATCTGCTCAAAGCTGTGCCCGTCAATCACAATTGTGTGCCAATTAAAGGCCTCGAATTTTTTATCTATCGGTGCGGGTGAGTTTACGGCGCTCAAATCACCGTCAATCTGCAAATTGTTGTAATCCACAAAGGCGGTAAGATTTGAAAGACCCTTTGCCCCCGCAAACATGGCGGCCTCCCACACCTGGCCCTCCTCAAGCTCACCGTCACCGAGAACGGCATAAACCCTGAAGTCGTTGCCGAAATGCTTTGCCGAAAGTGCCATACCCACGGCGGCCGAAATGCCCTGCCCCAAAGAGCCCGAGGACATATCAACACCCGGTATGTGCTTCATATCGGGGTGACCCTGCAAAATGCTTCCCGGCTGACGGAGGGTTTTAAGCAGCTCGGTACCGAAATAGCCGCGATTTGCAAGCACCGAATAAAGTGCGGGTGCCGCATGGCCCTTTGATAAAACAAAGCGGTCACGGTTGGGATTTTTCGGGTCCTTCGGGTCGATATTCATAGCCTTAAAATAAAGGTATGTAAGTATATCCGCACAGGAAAGCGAACCGCCCGGGTGACCCGATTTTGCGCTGTGCACCCCCTCGATAATTCCCATTCTGACCTTGCACGCCGTTATTTCAAGTTGTCTCTTTTCGGCAGCGTCCATAAACTCATTCCTTTCAATACAATATATTAAACCCTTTCGGACTTAATTTTCATCCTTTTTTTATTTTGCGGCAGCTTTTTCAAATAATCTATAAAATCGGCAACCGCGCCGCTTTCACAGCTTCCCCCTATAAAATCGGCATACTTACGTATATCCTCGGGTGTGCCCTCGGGCACGGCGCTTATATCGGCCGCTTTCAGCATTTCAAGGTCGTTGTAATAATCGCCCATTGCAAAAATACAGCCTTTTTTAATTTTCAAAAGCTCGGCCAGCCTCAGCACCCCGGCGGCCTTTGATATGCCCTCCGGCAAATGCTCGTAATAAAGCCTTGTTCGCCCGTCTATTGTGGCGGTGGTGCCCACAAAGCCCGAGCTTTTGCAAATTTCGCCCGTGAGCCTGCGCACCCTTTCAAGGGTTGCGCTGTCATCAATGCAGTAAAGCACCTTGTTCCACCTGAAACCGGCGGCCGCCTCACGCGTTACGGGTGAGGCATCCATTCCCTCATAAAGCTGGTGGTCAAGTGTCTCCTGTGTTTCGCGCAGGGTGAGCACGCGCTTTCCCGAGTGAATTTCTATTCCCACGCCGGGCTCGTTTTCAAACACGGCGTAAACACCCGCATAATCCTCGGGGGCAATGTAAAGCTCCTCAAGCGAGGTGTCGTTTTTAAAATCGTATATAACACAGCCGTTGGCCACAACCGACGGGCCTATGCAGCTTATTTTTTCAAGCACCGAGCCCACAGCGCCCGCGGTGCGCCCCGTTGCCAGCGCAAAGCAACCGCCCTGTGCCGTGAAATACTCCGCCGCCTCTACGTTTCGCGGGCTTATCACCCCGTTTGACAGCAGGGTTCCGTCAATATCACAGGCCAACAGGCAGCCGTCGAAAATTCCCATTTAATCTACTCCGTTTGCAGTTTTTTTAAAAAGCCTTCAAAATATTCGGGCAGGGGTGCCGTAAATTCCATTTTTTCGCCGCTGCGCGGGTGAATAAAGCCGATTTTCCCCGCGTGTAGGCACTGCCCGCCAAGCTCGGTTATAACCTTTTTAGGGCCGTACACCTCGTCCCCCGCCACGGGGTGGCCGATATATGCCATATGCACCCTTATTTGGTGGGTTCTGCCCGTTTCAAGCCGCAGGTGCAAAAGCGTAAACCCGTTAAATCGGGTAACAACACTGTAGTGTGTAACGGCGTTTCTGCCGTTAGCGGCTACCACCGCCATTTGCTTGCGCTTTACGGGGTGCCGACCTATCGGGGCATCAACCGTGCCGCACTCTGTTTTAAAGCCGCCGTAAACCACCGCACTGTATTCACGTGCCAGGGTGTGGCTTTTAAGCTGCTCTGCAAGGCCGGTGTGCGCAAGGTCGTTTTTGGCAACCACCAGCAGTCCGCTTGTGTTTTTATCTATTCTGTGCACAATACCCGGGCGCAAAACTCCGTTTATGCCCGAAAGCGTGGCTCCGCAGCGGTACATAAGGGCATTAACAAGGGTTCCGCCGTAATTTCCCGCGGCGGGGTGCACCACCATCCCCTTCGGCTTGTTCACCACAAGCAAATCGTCATCCTCAAAAACCACGTCAAGCGGAATGTTCTCGGGGGTGACGGTGTATTCCTCGGGCTCGGGCAGTGTAAGCGTAACGGTATCGCCGAAGCTTACCTTATCGCTTTTAACCGCCGCCCTGCCGTTAAGCAGAACAAGGCCACCCGCCGCGAGCGCGGCCGCACGTGAGCGGGTAATGCCCGCCTTATCTGCCGCAAAGGCATCTATTCTCTGCGGGGTATCGCTCTCACAGAGGAAGCTGAGCACACTATCCGTCATTTTCGGTGTTTTCCTTTTCTTTTTTCGCTTCCCTTACGGAATCAATCAAAAAGCAGAGCAGCAAAAGCCCCGTGCCCACAACTATTGCGCAATCCGCTATGTTAAAAACGGGAAAGGACGGAAAAAATTCAAGGCTTATAAAATCCACAACATTGCCGCCCCTGAAAATTCGGTCAATCATATTGCCCAAGCCGCCCGAAAGCACCAGAGTAATCGACCAAAACAGCAATCGGCTTTTTTTGCCGTGCTTCACAAGAAAGAATATGCAGGCCGCCATAACAAGCAGTGTGAGGGGAACCAAAATGTAGGTGTAGCCGTAAAGAAAGCCCCACGCGCCGCCGCGATTGTGGATGTAGGTGAGCTCTATTATGCCCTTAACGGCTTCGCGGTGTTCACCGAGTGTAAAGCCGGTTGAAACCAAATATTTTGTAAGCTGATCGGTGCCGAGCACCAAAACGGCGCACAGCACCGCAAGTATGTAAGAAAGCACGCGTGCCCTCCTCTTTCGCAAAAAAATTACCGTTCGCCGTCGGCAGCAACATCAAAGCCCTTTTCGCCTGCTGTGTCGGTCGCTTCTGCGGCGGGCTCAGCCGATTTTAAATAGCTTTCGGGTGCGGGCACCTTGTCCACCGCCGCCGAAACCACCTCTGCCATACGCTTCGGGTCCATAGGTGCGGTTTCGGGCAGGGCGCGCAGCATTTCAAGGTGCTCCTTGTATTTTGAGGTAAGTGCCGCCTTAAAGGCCGACATTTCCATTTTAAGCTTATCGTAAAGCAACTGTTGGCGGGCAACACTGTCGGCTGCGGCCGCAGTCATACCGTCCGCCTTAAGCTTTGCGGTATTCAGCATTTCGTCAAGCTCCTTTTGAAGCGAGGCCTTTCTCTCCTGCGCCTTAAGCTCAAAGGCGGAGGCGAGCTCCTTTTCGCGTGCCGTGATAACCTCTATGTTGGTTTGTGCGTTGTTTATTATTTCCTCACTCTTTTGCTTTGCCTCGTCAACAATTTGGTCGGCAAGCCTTTGAGCACTCAAAAGCACGCTTTGAATGCTGTTTTGTGAGCTTTTTAAGGCCTCGGCCTCCTTGGTGGCTTCTTCGAGCTTGGCCTTGTAGTCCTTAATAACACGCTCAAACTGAAGGTAATCGGCCTCTACCCTGTCAAGAAGAACATCGACCTCCTCCTGCTTGTAGCCGCCCATAGCCTTTGTGAATTTAACGTTTCTTATTTCGGCAACACTTAACACCGTTTTTCCTCCCTTAATACTAAACGTATTTTTTATATTTAACCGCAATTCGGTTCTTTTTGGTTCTGCCCTCAAGCGAGACTATAACAAATTTTCCCTTGCCCCGCACAGACAGCACATCGCCGTCCGAAAGCCCCCTTGCGGGCTTTTCGGCGGTAACCGAATTAACCGCAACGCTCCCCGCGGAAATAAGCTCCGACGCCTGCGAGCGCGAAAGCCCGCAAAGTGCTGCGATTATGCAGTCAAGCCGCTCAGATGCGGCAACGGCGGAAAGCTCGGTTAAATCATCCCGTGCCGGCAAGGGCTCTGCAAAGCCCAAGGTGACCGTAACGCCCACTCGGCCCACCTTTGAAAGCTGTGTTTTTATAAAATCGGCAATTTCCGCCGCAACAAACACAACCGCGCGGCCGGGCTCGGTTAAAATATCTCCCACGGCCTCACGCTTTATTCCGAGCGCCGTTATACTGCCGAGAAAATCGCGGTGAGAAAGCTCATCGACCCGCCTGTAAGCTATTGTGAGCGCCGCAATCGGAAATTTCGCTTCCGCCGCCCATTCGGGAAAGCAACCGAGCATTACCCTTTCGGCGCCCTCAAAGCCACCGAAAAGCTCATAGCCGCTGCCCGTATTTTTCAAAAGCCGCACTGCAAGCGCCGCTTCCGCGGGGGAGAGAAAGCCGAGAAACCTCGGGGTGGAGGTTCTTTCGCAAATCCGTGCGGTATCTGTTATTCTTGCGGCAAGCAGCTCACTTTCCATCAGAAGTACATCTTGCCTTCTTCAAAATCGTCAAGCATAAGCTCACCCATAACATCCACATCCGTAGGAACGATTATAAAGGTGCTGTTGGCCACCTTGCGGATATTGCCGCTGTTTGCATAGGCAACACCGCTTAAAAAGTCTATTATTCTGCGCGAAACGTCACGGTTGGCAGCCTCCAAATTCAGCACCACCGTTTTTTTCGCATTCAAATGGTCCGCAATTGAGGTTACATCCTCGAACCTGTCCGGCTTAACAAGCACAACCTGCATTTGCGACTGGTTGAAGCTCACGGTCTTCTGTCGCCCTCCGCCGATAATCTTGGGCGCGGGCTCACGGCGCTGCGGTGCCGGGGTCTCTGCCTGCACCGCTTTGCGGCGCTCGTTCGGCTTTTCCTCCTCAACATCGTCAAATTCCTCGTCGAATTCGTCCTCCTCGGGGATGTTTATAATGTTTTTAATGCTTTCAAAAAGTCCCATTTTTACCGCTCCTTAATATTATTTGTAAATCCGTTTGCCGAAAAGCGCAGACCCGACGCGCACAAGCGTGGCGCCCTCCTCAGCCGCAATATCAAAATCGCCTGACATACCCATTGACAAAACGTCCATACTGACATTATCTAACTTTTCGGCCCCGATGTCAATAAACAGTTTATACATTTTTCGGAAATATTTTCTCGTATTCTCCCGTTCGGGGTCGAACGGAGGTATTGCCATAAGCCCTTTAAGCCTTAAATTCGGCATTTCGGCCACCTTTTCCGCCGCCGAAATAACCTCGCTCGGTGCAAAGCCGAACTTTGCCTCCTCGCCGCCTATGTTTACCTCAAGCAATATATCGGTGCACAAGCCGCATTTTTCCGATTGGCTTGAAATTTCCCGTGCAAGCTTTAAGGAATGTACGGATTCTATCATTTCCACACGACCCACAACCGATTTCACCTTGTTGGTTTGCAGGTGCCCTATAAAATGCCTGTGCACGGGTAGCAGGGCAGTCTCCTTTGAAAGGAGCTCCTGCACGCGGTTTTCGCCTATGTGTGTGATTCCCAAAGCTATTGCGCGGTTAATAACCTCGGGCTCAACCGTTTTTGTGGCCGCAAGCAGTGTTACGTCATCGGGGCTTCTGCCCGCACGCCTTAAGGCGCCTTCAAGCCTTTGCCTTACCCCGGCGTAATTTTCCGCAAGGGCCTCAGCCGATAATTTTTCCGTCATACAAGCTTTTCCCCTTTACTATAACCTCATCATAAAGCCTGAGCACGTTTTCATCGTCGGTTTGCTTTTCGCAGATTATGTAGCTGTCGTTTGAGTAGAGTATGTTTACCTCCACAAATTTAACCTGCATACCGCTGAGAACATAAACCCCGCGCTTTGAATCCACCACGCGCAGTGCGCTTTTTGAAACCTTAAGCCCGCTGTATTCCTTTTTAACCACCGTCATAGGGCCAGAGCGCATTGCGGCAAGCTCGCTGTTCATATCGGAGCATTCAAAAATCAGGGTGGCAAGTGAACCGCTTTGCGAAAGGTTTATCTGCTTAACCGTAACCGAAAGCTGCGGATAGGATTTAACCGAGGTATTAACGGTCAGGCGGTCACCTGCTTTGTAGTTCAGCGATTCGTTAACCGTGACCTCGGCCGCTATGTACCAGGCATAATCCGAAACAATTTTACCCACGGTTTCGGCCGGCAGCTCAGCCGGCTTTATTTCCGCAAGCCGCTCGGGTGTTAAGGCATCAAGCCCGTCACAGGTGAGCTGCTCCTCGTAGCCGTCGGTTTGGGAAACAAAATAACCCGATTTTTCCGCCCTGACGGTGCCCCTTGCAGTCGGCAGTGAGGCCGAAAGCTCGGTCACCTGCGCCTTAAGCTCGGTCAGTCGGCGTGAAAAGTCCTCAGTTTCGCCCATGGCTATCTGCCTGCGGTTAAAGGCCGAAAGCAGGCGCGCCTTACACTCAGAAAAGCCCGTGTAGCTTCCGTAGGCGGCGCTTAAGGTCAGAGCATCGGCATTATCGCGGATTCTTGAGCCCATCATATCCAAATCCGCCGCTTCAAGGTCATTGTAGCTCAGCATTTCCTCAATATCGGCTATTTTGGCGTTAAGCTCGGATATTTTGCTTAAGGAAACCGAGGCCGCCTCGTTATCGTATATGCTTGCTATAACACCGTCCTTTGCAACACGGCTGCCGTCGGCCGCGGCAAAGTGCATTACACCGTTGCCGCCCGATTTCACAAGCACCTCGTTTCTTATAATAATTCCCGTTATGTTAAGCCCGTCGGTTGCGGTAAAGAAATTTGCGCTTTCGGTTGTTACGGGGGTGTAAACGGCCGCTACCGCCTGATGCACGAAAAAAACGGCAATAAGCAAAACAATTGTAAATTTAAGCACGCCTCCGCTTTTCAAGGCCGTTCCTCCTTTTCCGTAAATTCCGCGACAAGCTCCGCCGCCTCGTTAAAAGCATCTGCCGATTCATCGGCATATATCCAGTGTATTCTTTCATCCCTGTTAAACCAGGTAAGCTGCCTTTTGGCATAACGTCTTGTTTGACGCTTAAGCCTCTCTGTTGCCGCCTCAAGCGTTTCTAAGCCCTCTATATAGTCCTTAAGCTCCTTATGACCTATTGCCTGAACGGCACCGCCGCCGCTTCGCTTCAGCGCCTCGCGTGCCTCGGCAACAAGCCCCGCGGCCAGCATTTTATCAACGCGCGCGTTAATTCGCTCATAAAGGCGTTGCCTGTCGCGGTAGGTAAGGCCTATAAGGCAGGGCGTTATAAGCTCCTCACCCTTGCGGGAAAGGCTTATTTGCTCGGTTGCGGTTTTTCCGGTAAGCTCGTAAAGCTCAAATGCGCGTATTATTCTGCGCCTGTCGTTCGGGTGCAGTCTCGCGGCGGCCTCGGGGTCGAAGCGGGAAAGCCTTTCAAGCATTTTTTCGGCGCCCTCGCTTTCAAAGCTCTTTTCAAGAGCGCGGCGCAGGGAAAAATCGGTTTTTTCCTCCGTAAAATAAATATTATCGGCAAGTGAGCTGATATAAAGCCCCGTTCCGCCCGCAACAACAGGCAGGTGCCCGCGTTTATTTATATCGGCAATACATTCCCTTGCGGCCGCAACGTATTCCGCCGCCGAAAAGCTTACCTCGGGCTCCGCAAATTCCAACAGGTGGTGCGGCACGCCCTGCTTTTCGGCTTCATCGGGTGCGGCCGAGGCTATGTGCAGACCCTTGTAAATCTGCATTGAATCGGCCGATACTATTTCACCGTCAAACCGCTTTGCAAGCCTTATTGCAAGCTCTGTTTTGCCGGATGCCGTGGGTCCTGCAACAAAAACCGTTTTTATTCCGCTCATTGCAGTCTTCCGAAGCGGCGTTCAAGCTCGCGCCGCTTTATTTCAAAGGCCACGGGTCTTCCGTGCGGGCAATACATAATCTCATTTGAGGCAAGCACCCTTTGTGCCAATGAGAGCATTTCGGGCTTGCTTGTGCTGTCCCCCGCCTTTACGGCCGCGCGGCAGGCCACGGTGTGATATATTTCATCAAGCCGCGAATTTTCCGTAGCCGAATTTTTTGAAATTTTATCGGCAAGCTCGCTTATAAGCGAGGGTATATCCTCCGCGGTGAGCATTGCGGGCACAGCCGTTACTCTTACCGAAAAATTGCCGAAATCCTCCGCTTCAAAGCCGACCGAGGCCAAGAGCGAAAGATTATTCACGGCCGCATCGTATTCCTCGGGGCTGAGCGTTACGGTAACCGCCGTAAGCAAAGCCTGGGCTTCAACACCGGCCTCTGCCTTAAGCTTATTGAAAATCATACGCTCATGTGCGGCGTGCTTATCTATAACAAAAACGCTTTCGCCCCTTTGCACAAGCACATAGGTGGAAAATGCTTCACCTATAAGCACTATGGGCTCGTCCGATACATTCGCAGTGCCCGCCTGCTTTTCCGCTTCGGGTGTCGCGGGCACACTCTCCGCCGCTTTCGGCGGAGGCTCGCCGGGTGCAGGGCTGCTCTGCGGGCTTATAACCTCACGCGGCACAAGCACCGTTTTCGACCGCCCACCTGCATTAAAGTTCGCGTCCCTAAAAACCATACGGTCGGTGTGAGGTGCCGCCTGTGACACCCCGTAAATTTTCTCGGCGGGAGTTATCTCGCCTATTGCCTGCTGCCTGTACTCCGCCGCCGACATTCGCTCAAACGGGTTAAAGGCGGGCTTTTTAAACTTAATTTCCGGTCTTGTATCCCCCGCGGCCAAGGCATTTTTAACCGCCGAATAAACCGCATCGAAAATCCTGCGCTCATCCGAAAAGCGAACCTCGGTTTTTGCGGGGTGCACGTTTACATCAACCGTGCTCGGCGGCACGGTTACATAAAGCACAAAGCCGGGGAATTTGCCCACCATTGCGCTGTTTTTATAGGCCTGCTCGACGGCAGCCGTAACCGTTCCCGAGCGCACAAGCCGCCCGTTGAGAAACACAAGCTGATGACTGCGTGTGGGTCTGCAGGCTATGGGCTTGCAGGTGAGCCCCGTTACCGAAATCCCGTCGGTAACACCCGCAACCTCGGTAAGGGAAGCCGCAAAATCACGGCCGAGCACACTGTAAACGGTGCCTGCAAGCTTGTTATCCCCCGGGGTTGAAAGCACCTGCTTTCCGTCACGGATAAGCTTAAAGGAAATTTCGGGGTGAGAAAGGGCAATCCGCTCAAAAACCGCCGCCGCGGCATTGGCCTCGGATACATCCTTTTTCAAAAACTTCATACGTGCGGGGGTGTTGAAAAAAATATCGCGTATAACAACGGTTGTGCCCTCGGGGCAGCCGCTTTCCCCGTAGAACCGCTCGGCTCCGCCCTCAATAACATACCGTGTGCCGCTTTCACTGCCGCGCCGGCGTGTAAGCATTTCAACCCGCGCCACCGAGGAAATTGCCGCAAGGGCCTCCCCCCTGAAGCCGAGTGTGCCTATTTCGTTTAAATCGTTCCCCGTTTTGATTTTGCTTGTGGCGTGGCGCAAAAATGCCGTGGGAACATCGCCGTGGGCTATTCCGCAGCCGTTATCGGTTACACGCAGATAGGTAATCCCGCCGTGCTGAATTTCAACCGTAATGCGGTCGGCACCCGCATCAACCGAATTTTCGGTGAGCTCCTTTATTACAGAGGCGGGTCTTTCCACCACCTCGCCCGCGGCTATAAGCTCGGCAATTTCCTTTGGGAGCACTTTGATTTGCGGCATTTTTAACACCTCTCTTTTTTATTTTCGTTATCTTATTGCAGTGATTTTGCACGTGTTACAAGCTCGAAAAGCGTTTGCATGGCTTCAATCGGGGTAAGGGTATTAACATCGGTCAATTGCAGGTCGTGTAAAATATCCTGCGCACCCTGCATTTCAAGCGGAAGCTGCATTTCGGGGTTTTCCACCGTTCGGTAGGTGACAATCCCCTCCTCCTCGGTTTTTTTGAGTATCTGCTTTGCGCGCTTTATAACCGTTTCGGGTATTCCGCTGAGCTTCGCTACCTCAATGCCGTAGCTGCCGTCTGCCCCGCCGCGAACAATGCGCCGCAAAAAGGTTATATCGTCCCCGCGCTTTTTAACCGCGGTGTTGTAATTTTTAATTCCCTCAAGCTCGTTTTCCATTTCGGTAAGCTCATGGTAATGTGTGGAGAAAAGCACCTTTGCGCCCAATGTCTTTTTATTTGCAACATATTCAAGCACCGCCCGCGCTATCGACATACCGTCATAGGTAGAGGTGCCGCGCCCTATTTCATCCAAAATAATCAGGCTGCGGCTTGTGGCGTGTTTAAGTATATCTGCCACCTCGCTCATTTCCACCATAAAGGTGGATTGCCCCGCCGCCAAATCGTCAGAAGCGCCCACACGGGTGAAAATCGCATCGCAAATGCCTATCTCGGCACTGTCCGCCGGAACAAAGCTGCCTATTTGAGCCATAAGCACTATAATTGCGGTTTGCCGCATATAGGTGGATTTGCCCGCCATATTCGGCCCGGTTATAAGGGCACAGCGGTCCTCCTTCATATTAAGCAGCGTATCGTTTGCAACAAAGGGTATTGCATTCACACGCTCAACCACGGGGTGCCTGCCGTTTTTTATTATTATGCTGCCGCCGCCGTTCACAAGCGGCCTGCAATAGCTGTTATCCACAGCCGTTTCGGCAAGCGAGGCCAGGGTATCCAAAACAGCCAGTGCCGAGGCCGTTTGCTGAAATGCGCGAAGCTTCTCCGCAACCCTTTCACGTATGCCGTCAAACAGCTCATACTCAAGCTGACCTATGCGCTCGCGTGCATTTAAAACGCGGTGCTCTATTTCCTTAAGCTCCTCTGTTATAAACCTTTCACAGCCCGTTAGGGTTTGCTTTCTTATGTAATCGGTCGGCACCTTATCAAGAAACGAATTTGTAACCTCAATGTAATAGCCGAAAACCTTGTTATAGCGAACACGCAGATTTTTAATGCCGGTGCGTTCGCGCTCGCGGCGTTCGATTTCCTCCAAAAAGCCGCTCCCGTTTTTCATATCCCCGCGTATCAGGTCAACCTCATCATTGTAGCCATCGCGTATGAGCCCGCCCTCACGAACGGTAACGGGGGGATTTTCACTTATGGCGCGGTCGATAAGCTCAACGGTTTCGTCAAGCGTATCAATCGAAGTGTAAATGCTTTTAAGCATTCGGCACTCCGCATCCGCCAAAATCGCTTTGATTTCGGGGAAGGTGTGTGCGGTTGCCGCAATTGTAAGCAAATCTCTCGCGGAGGCGGTTTTGTAAACCACCTTGGTCATAATGCGCTCTATATCCCTCACGCGGGAGAGCAGCTCCCTTATTTCGCCGCGCTTCACGGTATCCCCGCAAAGCTCCTCTATTGCGTTTTGGCGCAGGCTTATTTCCGCAATGCTCAAAAGCGGCTTTTCAAGCCAGCTTCTTATAAGCCGCTTACCCATTGCGGTTTTTGTTTTATCCAGCACCCACAAAAGCGAGCCCCGCTTTGATTTTGTGCGCATGGTTTCGGTAAGCTCCAAATTACGTATTGCGGTTATATCAAGCCGCATAAACTGCTTATCGGTGTAAACGTTGATTTTGTTTTGAGATATGCTGCAGCCCTTTCCGGTTTCGTAAAGATAATCAAGGGCAGCACCGAGCGCCGCCTCCTGTGCGGAGCCGCGGGCTATTCCGCAGGCTTCAAGCTCGGCCGCACCGAAATGGCGGGCAAAAAGCTCCTCGGCACGGGCAGTGGTAAAGGCAGAAGCGGGCCGCAGTGTAACACCGGCGGCAAAGTTCTTTTTCAAAAGCTCCCACAGCTCGGCAGAGCGGGCGCGCACATTCTCCTCGGCAATAATCTCCCGCGGGGAAAAGCGCAAAAGCTCATCAAGCAAATCCGAGGTGCAGCCCTCACTCGGGAAGGCGGTAATATGGCACTCCCCGGTGGAAGCATCGGTAAAGCAGAGCCCCACGCCGCTCTCGGTAAAAGCCACAGCCGCAAGGAAATTGTTTTTGCCCTCATCCAGCATCATATCCTCAATAACGGTGCCGGGGGTTATAACCCTTATAACGTCCCTTTTAACAAGCTTTGTCGCCTTTGCGGGGTCCTCGGTTTGCTCGCAAATCGCAACCTTGTAGCCCTTTTCCACAAGGCGGGCTATATAGGATTCACAGCTGTGGTAGGGTATTCCGCACATAGGGGCGCGTTCTTCAAGCCCGCAATCCTTACCGGTGAGGGTGAGGTCTAGCTCCTCGGAGGCCTTTTTGGCATCATCGAAGAACATCTCGTAAAAATCGCCCACCCTGAAAAACAGTATACTGTCCTCATTCTGCGACTTTATATTAAGGTATTGCTTCATCATGGGGGAAAGCTCCGCCATGCCTTACATCTCCTCTCGAACGGGGATTATTTCTCCGTCCGCCGATAAAATCGGCTTATTATCAGTGGCAGCCGCCGCAGGTGGCACAGCTTCCCGTGCAATCCGTGTGTATATCGCAGGTTTCGGGGTCCTCGCCGTCAATACAGCGTGAAATCACAGTTTGCACCTCATTCACAAGTGTATCAAGCTCGGCCTTTGCGGTGTTGTATTCAACCATTGCGGGGTTGGACATAATCGAGCCGTAAATCTCGCGGAGCTTTTCGTTTAATTCCTTTACCTTTTCATCGTTTTTGTTTTCGGCGCCCACCTCGCGGTCAAGCTCCATTCGTGTAAGGTTAAAGCTGCCGATTGCATCCTGAAGCTCGGCGTTGGCGTCATTTGCAAGGCGCGCCTTGGCGTAGCGTATAAAGCGTGCATCCTGCTGTATTGCCTTTCCCAATTCTCTTGCCTGTTTTATTGCGTCCATTTCAATTTCTCCTCAGTATATAGTTTATTTTATTATTTTTCCCTTAAGGGTACCGTCAAATTCCTCAATGCGCACCTGCACAAATTGACCCAAAAGTGCCTCATCCCCCGGAAATTCAATAACCGCCGTGCCCTCGGAATGGCCGGAAAGCAGCCCCTCACCGGAGCCCGCCGCATCACACAAAACGCGGTGCTCGGTGCCGATTAGGGCGCGCCCGTTTTCGGCGGATATTTCCTCCTGCAGCTTTAAAAGCTCGGAGAACCATTTGCCCTTTTCGGCCCGGCTTACGGGGTCTGGCATAACGGCCGCGGGTGTGCCCTCACGCGGGGAATAAATAAAGGTGAAAAGCGATGAAAACCCAACCTCGCGCACAAGGCTCAGGGTTTGCCGAAAATCCTCATAGGTCTCTCCGGGGAAGCCCACGATTATATCCGTTGTGAGCGAAAGAAGCGGTATTTGCTCCTTTGCATAGCTTATAAGCTCCAAATATTTTTCCCTGCTGTAGCTTCGGTTCATTCTTTTTAAAACAGCATTGCTCCCGCTTTGAAAGGGCAGGTGCAAATGGCGGCTCACCTTTTCGCAATCGCGTATTGTATCAATAAGCTCGCGCGTGCAGTCCTTCGGGTGGGAGGTCATAAAGCGTATTCTGAAATCCCCCGGCAGGGCGTTAATGCGGCGCAAAAGCTCTGGAAAATTCACCCCGTCCCCCGTGCCGCGCCCATAGGAATTTACGTTTTGCCCAAGCAGCGTTATTTCCTTAAAGCCGGCAGCAATCATTTCACGGGCCTCTTTAAGCACTGCTTCGGGTGAGCGTGAGCGCTCCCGCCCGCGAACATAGGGCACAATGCAATAGGTACAGAAATTATCACAGCCGTACATTATAGGCAACCAGCCTTTAAGACTGCCGTCGCGCTTTATGGGCACGTTTTCGGGTATTTCGGCATTTAAAAGCTCCCGCTCGAATATCCTGCCTGAGCCGCAAAGTCTTTTGTAAATAAGCTCCGGCAGGCGGTGCTGCACCTGCGTGCCGAGCACCATATCAACATAAGGGTAGCTTTTTTTAATTTTTTCGGCCACGCTCTCACGCTGAGCCATACAGCCGCAAACCGCCACTATTATGCGCGGATTTGCCTGCTTCAGCGCCTTTGTTGTGCCTATATTGCCGAAAACCCTGTCCTCTGCGTGCTCCCGCACGGCACAGGTGTTGAAAATTATAAATTCGGCGCAGTTAATATCCTCCGTTATAAGGTAGCCCATTTTCACAAGCATTCCCTTAAGCCTTTCGGAATCGCTTACATTTTGCTGGCAGCCGAAGGTCACAACACAGGCCGACGGCGTTTTTCCGTAAATACGCAATGCCGCCTCACGCACCCGCTCGGCGTATATTTCCTGCTCCGGCACGGAAGCATTTGTTTTTTCGGTCACAAGCCGACCTCCTGTTCTGTAGCATACCGTTTTATTATACAATAAAGCGGGTGCTTTTTCAAGTACCCGCTTGCAAGGATTTATAATAAGTTTACTTTTTCGGATATGCTACGCTTTCCAAAGCAGCTTGATTATGCTGCCGATTTTCGGCGGTGTGCCGTACATAAGCACACCCGCACGGTAAATTTTTGCCGAAAGCACGCCTATACCCACGGTTGAGCCGACAAGAATTGCAATTGACCCCGCAATTTCATACCACGGAACCGTGCTCATTGCAATTCGGGTGAACATAGACATGGGCGAGGTAAACGGAATGTAGGAGCAAACCCTCATAAGGGTGCTGTCCACATTGCTCGAGCTCATAGAGGTCATAACCACAATAAAGGCTGCAATAAAGATCAGTGTAATCGGCATAACCGATGTGTTAATATCCTCAAGCTTTGAAGCGGTGGAGCCGACCGCCCCGAACATAAAGGCATAAATGAGAAAGCCGAGAATAAAGAACACCAGCATAAATACAAGCAGCTCGGGCGGTATGTTAAATACGGAATTTATAATCATATTGTCGCCCCACAGGGATTTGTTGAGGTTGTAAAACACAACCGCCGAGCCGAAAACCGCCACAAGCTGAATAAAGCCCGCAAGACATGAGGCAATCACCTTTCCGAACATCATAGAAGTGGGCTTGGCGCTTGTTATGAGCACCTCCATGGCTCTTGAGCTTTTTTCGGTTGCCACGTTGGTAGCCACCATTTGGCCGTACAGCAGAATCACCATATACAGTGCGAAAATCATAACATAGGTATAAAAGAAATTATCCATTTGATTTTTACCGAGGCTGTCAACCTCACCCGTGATTTGAATGTTCATCACATCACGCGCCTCGTCTGCGGTCATTCCGCCGTCAAGCAGGGCATTCATCTGATAGCTCTGCCGCAGCAGCTCATCTGCGATTTCGGTATTTGCATCGTACAGGGAAAGATTGTTCACATAGTAGGTGTAGGCGGTATCACCCGTAATAACAAAGGCGCACTCGGCTTCACCCGCCGTGATTTTCTCTTTTACCGCGTCACGGCTCTCGTCCGTAAGAATCACCTCGTAGCCGTCAAATGCGGCGGAAAAGGCCGTTTTCAGCGTCTCGGCCCGTGCGGGATCATCTGCCTTTACAAGCATAACCGAAAGCTCGGCAGAGGTATCGGAGCCGCTGTCGGACTTGAAAAGCTCGGAAATACGCGGAAAGGACATTACCGCCGCAATAATAAGCACCAAAAGAACGGTAACGCCGACAAAAATTTTATTTTTAAAATAATATTTAAGCTCAAAATTAAGTATTTTTCCAAACTGTCTCACAGCTTATTCCTCCTTTGCCGCGTCCTTGGCATACTCCACGAAAATATCGTTGAGTGTGGGCTCGAAAACCCTTACCTCATCAATATCGTAGCCTTCCGCAAGGCGCTTCATTACGGCCCTTTTCTCCTCTGCGGAGGAAAGGTGAATTAAAAGGTCGCCGTTCTCTGTCGTGCCGCAGGCAGAGCCGAAGTCCGCCCTTATGGGAGCTTGATTTTCCGTGCGTACAACCAAGCGGTTACGCGGGTATTCGCGCTTAATGTCGTGCAAGTTGCCCTGCAGGGCAACTGCGCCGTTGTTAAGAATTGCTATACTGTCGCAAAATTCCTCGATATAGCTCATTTGGTGGCTTGAAAACATCACTGTTTTGCCCTTTGCAAGCTGCTCCTTAACCACGTCCTTTAAAAGCATTGCGTTAACGGGGTCAAGACCCGAAAACGGCTCATCCAAAATAACAATATCGGGGTTGTGTGCAAGGGCGGTGATAAGCTGAATTTTTTGCTGATTGCCTTTTGAGAGGGTATCGAGCCGTTTATTGCGGTATTCGCTCATACCGAGCCTTTCAAGCCAATAATCCACCGCTGCCGCCGCATCCCTGCGGCCGAGGCCCTTAAGCTCGGCAAAATATATAAGCTGATCGGCAATTACCTTTTTCGGGTACAGGCCGCGTTCCTCCGGCAAATAGCCTATGCCCACCTTGTTGTAATCAATGGGCTTTCCGTCGATCAGCACCTCGCCGCCGTCGGCGGGAAACACATTCATTAAAATGCGGATAGCCGTTGTTTTGCCCGCACCGTTGCGCCCCAAAAGGCCGAACGCCTTACCGCTTTCCGCCTTAAAGGAAACCCCCTTGAGAACCTTTTTTTCACCAAAGGCTTTTTCTATACCTTTAAGCTCTAAAATCATTTTTACGCTCACTCCTTAAAATTCCGTCTGTAATACCGACCGTGAGTAAAACGGCCGACACCGCGGAAATGTATTTTATTCCGCTTTGAAGGGCAGTCATTTAATCACAATTCCTCCGAACATACAGTTGCCGCTTACGTAGAGGGTGGGGACATCCTCATGCTTGACGGTTTTGTTGGATATTCCGCCGAAAATGCATTTGGAACTCACCTTAACGTTTATGTTATCGGGAACCGCAATATCCACCCCGCCGAATACGGCCGTCACCTTTACGGCACAATCCTTTTCGATAAGGGCGCCGCGCAAATCGCACTTCACCCCGCCGAAAAAGGCGTTAAGCTCTGCACCCTCGAAAAGCTCGCCGTCATAATTTAAATTGCAGCCCGAAAATGCGGCGGAGGTCACCTTGGTTTCACCGCCGTTTTGCTCAAGCTCGGTTATAATTTCATTTTCCCTGTTGCCGAAAAGCCCCGTAAGCAGCTTTTTTAACCCCACTATTACGATAATTGCGGGAATAAGCAGCTTCCAGAGCATAGAAAAGCTCAAAACATCACGACAGCACAAAAGCAAAAACACACCGACCGCAATGCCTATAATATTGCCGGTTTTTTCATGCTCGGTAAACAATCCCACACCACACGGCACGATAATAAACAACGTCCACCAGCCGTCAAAAAATATGTTGATGCTTGTAATATCCAGCGCATTAAGCGCAAACAGCACACCCGCCGTAATAAGCACAACACCCCAAATAACACTGCTTAGCTTTTTCATTTTCTTTTCCCCCGTTTTATTATTTTTGCACCGGCGGGATTTAAAGCCCACCGAATAATCCGCCGATATGCTATGAACAATTTATACGCACAAAGAATACCTTTTATCTTAAGGCGCGGGGACTTGCTCCCGCCCTACGGCGTAAAAATGACACATTCGGTGTTTTCTTAAATTTTCTCGGACAGCCCGTAAGGCTGTCCCTACGAAGTTGAAATTAAATCTGTGGGCTTGTAGCTTTGCACTTCTAAGCCTCCCTTGTGTAAAGGGAGGTGGATTTGCCGTAAGGCAATGACGGAGGGAGAGATAAACCAAGACAATATCAAGGCTTAACCCTTTCTCTGCCTCAGTCCGTTTTTTGATACGGCAATAAAATGACTAATGTAATATTACGATTGTGTTTTTATTATAATGCTTTCATCCGTCTTTGTCAATAAAAAAATGCGTAATGAATCCACACCATCAATCAGGATGTAGACAAACCGATTATCCGCAACTTTGTTTTTTCGGCGACACGCGCGTCGAAAAAACACCTTGTAAGCGAAAATCTTTGATTTTCGTGCGAACGGCTTCCCCGTCCAAGAGAGTGCGACTTTGTCGTCACTCTTAATTTATGTCGGTGTATGGCGGTGCGGGTGCGGGCTATTATACTGCCGCCGGGAGGGAAAAGCGTGAAAGAAAACGATAAGCTGCTTTACAAAACCATGAAGTCGCTGTTGAACGAAAGGCTATCGGAGGCGGAGGCTGCGTCTCTTAAGGACGAGGGCTTTGATTTTAAATGCCCCACAAGAAAAACCGCGGTAATGGTAGCCCTTTACAAAAAGGCGGCCGACGGCGACCTTTCGGCCGTAAAGGAGCTTCGCTCGATTGTGAGCGAAAAGGAAACAGAGCACAAGGAGGGTAACGGAGCGGTGGTGATAATAGACGATATCGGAAATTAGGCTGTCGGAGGCAGTAGGCGGCGGCTACGATGAATTTTGGAGCTGTGAAAAGCGCTACAGGGTGCTCAAGGGCGGCAAGGGCTCGAAAAAATCGGCCACAACCGCACTTAATTTTATTTTCAGGCTTATGAAATATAAAAACAGCAATCTGCTTGTTGTGCGGCAGGTTATGAACACCCACAGGGATTCGACCTTTGCTCAGCTTAAATGGGCGCAGGAGCGCTTGGGTGTGGCATCCCTTTGGAAAAACACAGTATCCCCCATGGAAATGGTTTATCTGCCTACGGGGCAAAAAATTATTTTCCGTGGCTTTGACGATGTTTTAAAGCTTGCCTCTGCCACGGTGCCGCACGGCTTTTTGAATTTTGTTTGGATTGAGGAAGCCTTTGAAATTGCGCGGGAGGCGGATTTTGACAAGCTCGACCTTTCGGTGCCGAGGGGCATTGTGGCGCCCCCGCTTTACAAGCAAACCACAATTACCTTTAACCCGTGGAGCGAGGCGCACTGGCTTAAAAAGCGATTCTTCGACACCGAAAGCCCCGAGGTTGCAAGCTTTTCCACAAACTACCTTATAAACGAATTTCTCGATGAAACCGACAGGCGTGTTTTTGAACGAATGAAAAACACAAATCGCAGAAAGTATGAGGTGGCGGGGCTTGGAAACTGGGGTGTTGCGGAGGGGCTGGTTTACGAAAACTGGCGTGCCGGCGAAATTGAAATACCGAAATCCGAGGAATACAAGTGGAAAAGCTTTTTCGGCTTGGATTACGGCTACTCAAACGACCCTACCGCCTTTGTGGGCTTTAAGGCAAACCCGATTGACAAAAAAATTTACGTTTTTTGCGAGCTTTGCAAAAGGAAAATGCTCAATTGCGACATTGCCGAAGAAATAAAGCGCTTGGGATTTGCCAAGGAGCGCATAAGGGCCGACTGCGCGGAGCCGAAATCAAACGAGGACTTAAGGCGGCTGGGAATAACCCGCATAGTCCCGTCGGTTAAGGGGCGCGACAGCATACTTAACGGCATTGCCGCAATAAGCGAATACACGCTTACCGTGCACCCCGACTGTGTGAATATGCTTAGGGAGCTTTCATCCTATGCATATGACGAAAAAGTAAACGAGCGCGGACAGAAAATGCCGCGCGACAGCGAAAACCACCTGTGCGATGCCATGCGCTACGCCTTTGAGGATGTAAAGCACTTTCGCCCGCACAGGGAGGAAAAGCGAATGCGTGCCGCAGGCGAAATAGCCGCGGCGGATTTAAACGGAGGCTGGGATATATGATAGCTTTAACGCTTTTTTTAACGGCACTTGCCGCATTTTCGGTGGGCTTTATTTGCGGAATGAAAGCAATACCCTCACCGGGGTTAAACAAAATACCCGCCGAAAAAGCAACTGACCGCAGCACAGAAAGGCTGCGCCGCGAATTTTCAAACTTTATGAGCTACGACGGCACCGTACAGGATGAAATTCGCATTGGAAAGGATGAATAAATTGGAAAACGTTATTTTGGATAAGGCAGGCCAACCGGAGCCTGCCGAGGCAGAGGAAGCGTCGGCAAACGGGCAAACCGAGCCCGAAGCCGCAGAAGATGTGTTCGTTCCCGTAAAATTCAATAAGGAAGAAAGGCGGCTTGACATTAAAGAGGCCGCAAGGCTGGCTCAGTTGGGGCTTAAATTCGAGGCGGTTTCGGAGGATTACAACACCTTAAAATCACTTGCCGCCGAGGCAGGGCACAGCGTTGCGGAATACCTTGAGGGGCTCCGTGCCGAAAAGCTTGAGGAAAGGCGCCGAGAGCTTACCGAAAAATGCGGTGGCAACGAAAAAATCGCCGATTACGTGATGAAGCTTGAGGGCAGTGCGGAAAATGACGGAGGCTTTAATGAGCTACAGGCCGAATTTCCCGATATTAAGAATAAGGACGAGCTGCCGAAAGCCGTGCTTGAAAAGGCCGAGCTTCGCGGAACACGCCTGCTTGACGAATACCTGCGCTATCTTCACACGGAAAAAAGAGAAGCCGAAAAAGCAACCGAAAATCAAAAAAGAACCGAGCAGACAAGCCTCGGCTCACAAACCGACCGAAAGGGCGGAATTAACCCGGAGACCGCCGAATTTTTAAAGGGTCTTTGGAGATAAAGGAGAAAAAATTATGTCATTTAATTCAATTGAAAACGCAACAAGATATTCCGATGAGCTTGATAAGCTCTTTGCGCAAAAGAGTGTGACCGGCTTTTTTGCCGACAATGCACTTGCGGCAAAATTTGTGGGTGCAAAAACCGTGATAATACCCGATGTTGATTTTCAGGGTCTTGCCGATTACGACAGGGATACCGGCTTTACCAAGGGCGCAATTACGGTTGCAAACACCTCCTACACCATGTCTATGGACAGGGCGCGCTCACTGCAAATAGACCGTGAGGATATGAGCGAGAGCGGCATTGCCAATCTTGCGGGCAAAATTCTCGGTGAGTATGTAAGAACCAAGGTTGTTCCCGAGTGTGATGCCTACGTTATTTCAAAGCTTGCGGGCCTTGCAGCAACACGCTCCAACCTGATTAACGGAGATGCCGCAAAGCCGTTTGAGGCCTTTTGTGAGCTTGTAAACAAGGTGCAGTCGGTTGTGGGGTACGACGAGGAGCTTGTGGCCTTTGTTGACAGCTATATGTATGCGGCTTTCCAAAATTCCGCCGAAATTTCACGAATGCTCACCGTTTCCGATTTTAAGCAGGGCGAGGTTTCGCTTAAGGTAAAATCAATAAACGGCGTTTCCATAATTCCGGTGGTTTCGGAGCGTATGAAGACCGCCTACACCTTCAATGCGGCCAATGCGGGCGGCTTTACACCGCAGAGCAATGCACGCGAGGTTTATATGCTTGTGTGCCCCAAGAGTGCCGCACATCTGGTTAAAAAGACCGAGAAAATGCGAATTTTCACTCCCGAGCAGAACATAGATGCCGATGCCTATAAATTCGATTACAGAATTTATTACGATGTTTTCGTAAGCAAGAGCGGCCTTGATTCTATTTGGGCATGGCTTTCTCCCGCGGTTAAAATAACAACCGATGTTGCCGACAAATCGGTAACGGCAGGCAGCATTTCAGGCTCGCTTTCGGTTACGGCCTCAAGCACCGGCCAGCTTAGCTACCAGTGGTACTCCTGTGCGGATAAGAACGGTGCCTCGGCCGTTAAAATAGCCTCGGCCAACGCCGCATCCTACACAATTCCCACCGGACTGAAAAAGGGCACCTACCATTACTTTGTTAAGATTATTGTTGACGGTATGGCAAGCGTAAGCTCCCGTGTTGCAACCGTTACGGTAGGCTGATAAACCACCATAAAAAGGGGGAGCCTCGGCTCTCCCTTTTATTTGTATCAAAAATCCCCGCCGCAACAGTGGGCTCCGCTTACTTGTCACGAAGCGACAAAAAGGGACGGCTCCGTCAGAGTGTCGAGCGAAGCGAGACTGAGGGGTAGTTTTGTTAAGAAACTTAAATTATCTCTCCCTCCGTCTTTGCCTTTCGGCAAATCCACCTCCCTCGTCAGAGGGAGGCAAAGGATTTGTAAAAACTAAAGGCCCCCAAGCCTTTAGGGCCAATGTCCCCGCGGTGCGGGGAAAAAGTCGCGAAGCGACAAATAATGGCCCCCTTGCCTAAAGGGGGCTGTCACCGCAAGGTGACTGGGGGATTGTTTTATTAAGTGACTTTGGCGGCATTACAATCCCTTCGACCTCGCTGACAGCGGCGATTATTCGGCGGACTTTCGGTTCTGCCTGTAGTTATAATTTGATTTTAAGGAGAATGCTTATGAACAAGCCATATGAAATTTTCGGTGAATACCGCAAGGCTGCGGATTTTAAGGCCTCGCTCGGCAAGCGCGGGCTTTATGAGCAAAAGAAAATAAACGAACGGTTTTACATCGGTGACCAATGGTACGGTGCAAAGTGCGGAAACGACCGCCCGCTTGTGCGCCACAACATAATAAAACGAATTTGCGATTACAAAATGTCGCAAATACTCAGTGCACCCCTTTCGGTAAGCTTTTCGGCAGAGGGCATACCCACAGTGGGTGAGGGTGTTGACCGCAAGGCTGCCGAAATAAACCAAACCGTAAATGCTCTCGGGAATTACCACACGGTTACCGCCGAGCGTGTGGGGCTCACCTCGCTTTATGCGCGTGCCCTGAGGGATGCGTATATAAGCGGTACGGGGGTCATATATACATATTGGAACAGCGATATTAAAACCGGCCTTTTTGCGGATAAGGCATCCACCGTGGCAATTAACGGTGATATTTCCTGTGAGGTGCTTGACATTGAAAACGTTTATTTTGCCGACCCCTACACAGAGGACGTACAGCAGCAGCCCTATATTATAGTAACAAGCTGCCGTGTGCTCGACGAGGTACTGCGCGAGGCCGAAAGAAACGGTGCGGATGCTGCCGCACTTCGCAACATAGAGTACGAAGCGAACGACGGCAGAGTGACGGTTTTCACAAAGCTTTACAGGGAATGCGGTGCTCACGGCGAGCGCAAAATAAAATGTGTGAAAACCACCGAAACCGCAACCGTGAGAAAAGCCTTTGATACGGGTCTTTCACTTTATCCGCTTGCGGTTTTCGCCTGGGAAAAGCGCGGTGGCCTGATTTACGGCGAAAGCGAAATAACCTATTTAATACCCAATCAAATTGCAATAAACCGTATGATAACCGCCGATGTTTGGTCGGTTATGAACGCGGGTATGCCTATGCTTGTTGTGAACGGCGATACCGTGCCCGACGGAATTACCAACGAGCCTGGGCAGATAATAAAGGTTTACGGAAGCCGTGATGAGGTGGAGGGTGCCCTTAAATACGTTACTCCGCCGAATTTCACCCGCAATTTTGAGGAAAGCCTGCAAAGGCTTATTGAAAACACCCTGACCCAAAGCGGTGCCAACGAGGTGGCCCTCGGTGACAGCCGTGCCGACAATGCCTCGGCGCTGAGAACCATGCAGGCCGCCGCCATAATGCCGTTGCAGCTTGTTAAAAGCCGCTTTTACTCCTTTGCGGAGGAAATTGCACGCATTTGGGCGGACTTTTGGATTACCTGCTACGGCAGACGCGGAATAAAGCTTCGCTCCGACGGTGGAATTAAATACTTTTCCTTTAACGGGGAACAGCTTCGCGGGCTGGTGATAAACGCCAAAATAGACGTGGGCACCGGCACCGCCTACAGCGACAGCGAGCGAACAGGCACCCTGCTCACCCTTTTTGAAAAGGGGATAATTAACAAGCGTCAGTTTTTGGAGCGACTGCCCGATGGGATAATAGCGGATAAGCGGGGCCTGCTTGCCGAAAATGAAAAAGAGAAAAACGAGGAAAAAAAGGAGGAAGAAGATGAACGGCTATGATATATACAGGCGGGCCATGCTGCTCTTGGGCTACGGTGCCGTTTTGGAGGACATCGCCGATGACAGGGATTTTGAAATGCTGTTTTCGGCAATTTTTAAGCAAATTGCGGCCGATTTGCATCTGCCCGCAGCTTCGCTGTCCGATAAGCTTACCGAGTGCGACACCGCCGTGCTTGAAGCCGCCGTTTACGGCGCGGCCATGCTTTTGGCGGCGGCACACGGGGATTCGGCAAAAAACAGGGCATTTACCGGGCTTTATAACGCAAAGCGGGCGGCGGCCCTGAAAAAAACCGAAATTATTTCGGATATTCTGCCGAAATCGGAGGTGTGCGGTCAATAATGAAATACACATCTATTGAGCAATCGGGTGAAAAAACCTACAGGGCGGGCCCCTTTGACGGCGGTATCAACCGCGAAGCGGTGGCAACCCACATTAAAAGCAGTGAATTAAGCGACGGCCGCAATGTTTATTTTCACAAGGGCACACTGAGGCGGCGGCCGTCACTCAAGGCAGTGGCCGGCGACATAATTAAAAACGAGAACGACAGCCTCATTGAAAGCACCGAATTTTTCTCTGCCGAGACCGAGCTTTTTATTGACGGAGAGTACAAGCGAATTGCCTACGAAAAAGCATTTGACGGAATTTCAAATTACATATATAATATATTTTTGGTAGGCGCGGACGGACAAAGCCGTGCGGCGGGCTCGATTTTTTTCAGCCGTATAAGCAGTGATACCTTTTTCACACCCGAAAGCATACTGTTCTTCACGGGAGCGAGCACAGGCGGCGGAGGAATTTTTGCCTTTGTTGCCGCCGTGAATATTTACGACCCCTCACAAAAAAGCTACCGTGTTTACGAAATAAATGCCGAAAGGTCGGCCTGGGAGCGCAAAACCTCCTTCTACACGCCGGTGGTTATGATAAACGGTCGCGGCAACCGTTATGAATATGCCAAATCAATAAATTCGCCCTTTAGCGGCACACCCAAAAGCTTGGAAGCAAGAAACCTGCTTACAAGCCGCTTTAAGGCCTATTTCACCTCGGACGGATATTCAAGCCTTTTCAGGCTCCCCTACTCGGAGCTTGCAAACGAAACGGTTGTTTGCCGAATTTACACAAATCCCACAAGCTACACCGAGTGGTGCATATACCCCGATGAAAGCAGTGCGGCAGCCACCTTTTTCACGGCGCAGATTACAATGCACGTTGACAGGGGCAAGGGCACGGTGTTTTTTACCGGGGTGGACGGCAACGATTATCCCGTGCCGCTTATGAGCCGTTACAGCGAAAACAACATTCGCATAACGGCGGGAAAGGCCTTTGCGGGTGAGCTTGATGAGGTTTGCTCACTCACCTGCTGCTGCAGGTGCGGCTCGCACACGGTTTTTTCGGGCGGCCTGAAGGCGGGGCGCATTTATTCGGTAAACAGTGAAAAGCCGCTTTACTTTTCGGAAAAATCCGTTAAATCCACAGGCGAGGGCACAGGCGGAATAACCGCACTTTTAAACACCGCCGACGGAATTATAGCCTTTAAAAAAAACGAGGTGATGAGGCTTACCCTCAAAACCGGCGGTGCCGTGGGCAACGGCTCACTGCTTGCAGACGATGCATCGGTTTTTTATGAGCCCGACAGCTTCACCCTGCGAAGCTTTGACGCCCCCGGCTGTGAAAGCAAGCGTGCCTGTGCCGTTTGCGGCCGAAGCGTTATTTGGCTTGCGACGGACGGCGGAATTTACACCATGAGCGCCGCAACCGGCAAGGCTTACGAGCTCACACGGGCCACTGCGCTTTCGGCCGAGCTGCGGCAGGCGGCAAACACGGCGGTAGCTGTCGGAAATGCCGAGCACGCGGCCTTTATGTTCGGCAAAAAAATGCTTGTCATTAAAAATCCCACAGCACCGAAAACGGCAAAATGCTTTTTGTGGAGCTTTGAGGGACCGAGTGTGCGGGATGTGATTTTCCGCGGAGACGAATGTCGCTTTTTCTGTGTGGGCAGTGACGGCAGAATTTTTTACACCGCGCTTGCAGGCAGCACCGCGGCCGATACCGATATTTCAAGCTCCGCCGGCGGCGCCCTGATAAAGCAGGTGCCCGTAACCGCCGAATTTAAAACAAGAGACTTCAATTTCGGCGCGCCCGAGCTTAAAAAGCATATTCGTCGCATAACACTTTCGGCCGTATTCCGCGGGCCGTCGGTGCTTAAGCTCATTGCCGACGGAAAATCAGTGTATGAGGTGGGTCTGCCGGGCTCTGCCACACGCGGCTCGCTTGATGTGATACGCGTAATTCCGCATATGGCGGAGGTTGGCCGCCTTACCCTGCATTTTTACTCCGAAAACGAATTTGAAATAGGCGATACGGCCTTTAATTATACCGCTGCGGCACTGTAGCGAGCAAATCACATAGATGTTGCAACCATGCCAAAGCAAAAAGAAAGCGGTGTTGAATTTGAAACCGAAAAAATTATTATCCGCCCTGTTGAGCCTGCTCCTCCTTGCGGGATGCGGCGGAAACACGGGCAATAAAGCAGAGCAAGACACACCCGCGGCAGAGCTGCGCGGCGGAATTTGGATTTCCTACACGGAGGTAAATTCAATGCTTTCCTCAGCCGAGGGGTTTAAGGCCGAATTTGACACGGCGGTGCAAAACTGCCTGAGCCTTAATATCGGAGAAATATATTTACATATCCGTTCTCACTGCGATTCGCTTTGCAAATCGGCCCTTTTCCCGCAAAATCCGCTTGCCGCGGGGCTCACCTACGACCCGCTTGAATATGCGCTTGATGCCTGCCGCAAGGCGGGCATTAAGCTTATCGCCTGGATAAATCCCTACAGGGTGAGCACCTCCTCTGCCGATATTAATACCTTAAGTGCCGACAGCCCCGCCCGCAAATGGCTTACCGACGAAAGCACCGAAAACGACCTTAACGTGCTGTTTTCAAACGGAATTTATTTAAATCCCGCAGAGGACGAGGTAAGGCGCCTTATAATAGACGGCATTAACGAATTGCTTAACACCTACGCGCTTGACGGAATACATTTCGACGATTATTTTTACCCCACAACAGATGAGGAATTTGACCGCGGGAGCTATGAAAAATACCGCCTTAAAACGGAAAATCCCATATCGCTCGGGGAATGGCGCCGTGCCAATGTGAATTTACTGCTTGCGGGCTGTCATGCGGCAATTAAGGCAAGCGGGCGTGCCGCCGCCTTTTCGGTGAGCCCCATTGCCGATATTGACCGGGGCTTTGATGAATTGTATGCCGATGTCGGGTACTGGGTAAAAAACGGCCTTGTGGATGAAATAATACCGCAAATCTATTTCGGCTTCCGCTACCCCGACAAAAGCTTTGCCTTTGACACGCTTTTGAGCGAATGGACGGCTCTGACCGAGGGTGAAGACGTAAAGCTTTTAATAGGCCTTGCGCCCTATAAGCTTAACACCGAAAGCGCGGCCGACAGGGCCGAATGGCTCGGCGGCACCGATATTGTGGCACGCCAGATTGAAAAATGCAGGGAAAACGGCGCCATTGACGGCTACACCCTTTTTTCCTATTCCTATGTTTTTTCGCCCGAGGAGGACTATGCCGCACAGCGGGAAAAAATTTCGCACGCGGCGGGCTGAGGCCCTTGTGCATAAAAAATGTTGAAAAAACGCTTTTTCGGCTCTTTTTCACTTGAAATCGGGCTTGATTTGTATTATAATCGCTTGGTAATGAGGTGGTACAATGAAAAATTATTTGGATATGTCACGTGAGGAAGCCGAGGCCGAGCTTAAAACGGTACGCGCGGAATACGAATATATGCGCAGTCTGGATTTATCGCTCGATATGTCGCGCGGGAAGCCCGGGTTTGACAATATGGATTTAAGCGAAAAAATGTTTGACCTGGTGGGCAACGACACCGGCTTTAAGAATATAAGCGGAATAGATTGCCGCAATTACGGTGGGCTTGACGGCCTTCAGGAATTGAAAAATCTTTTCGGCAGCATTTTGGGAATGGAGCCCGAGCAGATAATTGTGGGGGGTAATTCCTCACTTAATATGATGTTCGATACCATTGCCCAGGCCATGACACACGGTATGGGCGGCGAGCCGTGGGCAAAGCAGGGCAAGCTTAAATTTTTGTGCCCGGTACCCGGCTATGACCGCCATTTTGCAATTACCGAGTATTTCGGTATTGAGCTGGTGCCCGTCGCCATGACACACGAGGGCCCGAATATGGATATAATAGAGGCTTTGGTGCGCGACCCGTCGGTTAAGGGTATTTGGTGCGTTCCGAAGTACTCCAACCCCGAGGGAATAACCTACTCCGATGCGGTGGTTCGCCGTATGGCGGCCTTAAAGCCCGCCGCGGGGGATTTCAGAATTTTTTGGGACAATGCCTATGCCGTGCACGATCTGTATGACGAGGGCGACACTCTGCTCAACATATATGACGAATGTGTAAAGGCGGGAAATCCCGATTTGCCCATAATATTCACTTCAACCTCAAAAATCACCTTCCCGGGCGCGGGGGTTGCGGCAGAGGCGGCAAGCCACAACAACGTGGCGCTTTTAAAGGGCAGAATGAAATATCAGACCATCGGGCCCGATAAGCTCAATCAGCTTCGTCACGCGCGAATGTTTGCATCGGTTGAGGATGTTAAAAAGCATATGAAGCGGCACGCGGCAATTCTGCGCCCCAAGTTTGAAGCGGTGCTTTCCGAGCTTGAAAAGCAGCTTGCGGGCACGGGTGTTGCCCACTGGACCGCTCCGCGCGGCGGCTATTTTATAAGCCTTTATGTGCTCGGCGGCTGTGCAAAGCGTGTTGAGCAGCTTTGCGCCAATGCGGGAATGATTCTCACCCCCGCAGGTGCCACCTACCCCTACGGCCTCGACCCCGAGGATTCAAACCTGCGCATAGCCCCCTCCTACCCGTCTGTTGATGAAATAGAAAAGGCTTCACGCATACTTGCGCTTGCGGTGCGGTATGCCGCGCTTGAAAAGCTCATAGCCGAAAAGTGAGGAGAGGAAAATGATTAAAGCCACTCCGCCCATGGGCTGGAATTCCTGGAACACCTTCGGTGCCGAAATCAGCGAGCAGCTCATTTTCGATACTGCCGACAAAATGGTTGAAACGGGTCTTGCCGCGGCAGGCTACGAATATATTGTAATTGACGATTGCTGGTCATTAAAGGAGCGCGACGAAAACGGCCGCCTTGTGCCCGACCCCGAAAAATTTCCCCACGGGATGAAGGCGGTTGCCGATTACGTTCACTCCCGCGGGCTCAAATTCGGTATGTATTCATGTGCGGGCACCCTTACCTGTGGGGGCTACCCGGGTAGCTTTGAGCACGAATTTACCGATGCCGCCACCTTTGCCGAGTGGGGCGTGGATTTTCTCAAATACGATTACTGCTACCACAGCAACATAATTCACGGCAAATACCTCTACCGCCGAATGGGCACGGCCCTCAGAAATTGCGGGAGGGATATTCTTTTCAGCGCCTGCTCCTGGGGTGTGGACAATACCCATGAGTGGATTCGCGAAACCGGTGCGGATATGTGGCGCTCCACCTTTGATATTCACGATACCTGGGAATCCGTTAAAAAGCTTGCCGCCGCACAGGAGGGAATTTTGCCCTACGGCGGTGTAGGCTGCTTTAACGATATGGATATGCTGGTTGTGGGAATGTACGGCAAGGGCAACGTTGGCCTTGACGGGCTTACCGATACACAGTATAAAACCCACTTTTCGCTTTGGGCATTTATGGGCTCCCCGCTTATGCTCGGATGCGATGCCCGCAATATGACCGCCGAAACCTTAAAAATACTTTCAAACAAAAAGGTTATAGCGCTTAATCAGGACCCCGATTTGCGCCAAGTGTTTAAGCTTACCAACATAAACGACGGCTCTGTTAAAGCCTTTGCGCGCTTCCTTGCAAACGGCGATATTGCGGTTATTTTTTACAATCTGCGTGAGGAAAAGGGCCGTGCCTCTCTTATTCTCGATGAGCTCGGTCTGCCCGAAAGCACCGGTAAAACCCTTGTTATGGATAACCTGTGGGAGAATGAAAGCGTCACGGTTAAAAACGGCACGTTTTTGCACGAAATAGAGCCCTGCGATTGCCTGGTTTACCGTTGCCGCGTGGTTGATAAGTAATGAGCCTGTGTATGCGTTGCGGCAGGGAGCTCGCCTTTAACGATATAGGGGCACACAAAAAATTCATAAACCGCGGCAGCACCGAATTTTTTTGCCGCAAATGCCTCTCGGCCGAGCTCGGCGTTTCGGAGGAGCTTATAAACAAAAAAATCGAGCATTTTAAAAGGCAGGGCTGTACACTTTTCATCTAAATAATGCTTGTGTTATTTGAAAAATGTGTTATAATAAGCATAAAGATATAATCTGACGGAGGTATTTTCCATGAGCGATAAAAAGACCGAGCTTTCCGTAAGCACCGAGGTGCTTGAAAAAATGGCGGAAATTGCCGCAAAGGAAATTGAGGGCGTTACGGGCCTCTCCAAAAAGGCAATGGATATTAAGGGCATTGTCAAAAGCAAAAATGCCTTTAAGGGCGTAAAGGTTGAAAACATAAACGGTGCGCTTGAAATCAGCGTGTACATCTGCCTTGCCGAAAACACCCGCGTTAAGGAAACAGCCGAGCGTGTTCAGCAGAATATTAAGGATAAAATCCAAACTATGACAGGTAACGCCGTAACCCGCGTTAACGTTCAGGTGGCCGATATAGCCGTGAGCACCGATGCCGAGGCTTAAAAGCCCGCATAAATTAAATTTAAGCAGTCGGAGGATTATTTCCTCCGGCTGCTTTTTTTTGCAATACCTCCGGCGTATCATAAACCGAGTAGGGCGAGGGCTTTCGTTTGTGATTTTTTAATTATAACGGCCCTGTTTTAAAAAATCGGTTATGTAATAGATGTTTTCTCTCCTTCGGAGCATTTTTTGATGCCTTTATTTTATCATAAAACCGTAAACAATTTCCTTTCTTCAACTGTAAACCATCTTATTACACTATACATATTTTCCGCCCGCAGCCGATTTGAATTTTAAAGCTTTCCGGCGAGCGGGTGATACCCTCCCCCACAAGCCGAATTTCAAGCCTCGTAAAGGCCACGGAAGACGAATAACTTAAGATGGCTTGATTTTAAAAGCTTTTATGCAAATTCGTGCATTTTTGTATCATACAGCATAAACCTTTCGGTGGAGAAGAAAACGGGGGAAAGGCCCGTCTGCTCAAAAAATGTGCTTATAACAAGCGAGGGGTTTAAATTTGCGTTGTTACCCGCCGCGGTTATAAGGGTGAGGGTATCGCCCGATATTTCAAAGCCTTTAAGCATAGGGGCAATATCCACAGCCTTTGTGCCGCCGCGCTTATCCCGTTTTTGCGTGATTATGCTCTCACGCCCCAAAAATTCGGCAAGCGAGGCCGGCAGCTCTGCGCTATCGAATTTAAGGCGGTAAGCGGCAAAGGCTATTTCCTTTGTGGGCAGCACAGGCTCGGCCGCACGTGCAAACACAAGCCCCGGCACCGAAACGCCGTTTAATCGGCTTAAAAGCTCATCAAGCGGGTAGCCCTCCTCGGTGAGGCGAATATCCATAACTTCATAAAGCCCCTCAAAGCCCAGGGAAAGCGGCACCGCATAATTTATGTAAATACGGCGGTTAAAGCCCTCGGTGTACCACACGGGTATGTCCGCACGCATAATTATACGGCTCATAAGCCGGTTCATATCAAGGTGGGAAACAAACTTCATTCTGCCGGTTTTTGTGTAAAAAATTCTAACGCTTTTCAAAGCAAACACCCTCCCCATAGCTTGCCGCGCCGCAGGCGGAGCATTTTTCGCGGCAATTCGGCGTGGTTACGCCCTCGTGCGCCGCACGGTTTTCGGATATGAGAAAGCTCTTTGAAACACCGTAATCAAGGTGCTCCCACGGCATAATTTCATCATAAGAGCGGGTGCGTTCGGTGTAAAAATTGGGGTTCAGACCGCATTTTTCAAAGGCGGCAAGCCAGCGCTCAAGGCTGAAGTGCTCGGTCCAGCTATCCATTTTGCAGCCGCTTTTGTGAGCCTCCTCTATTACCGCTCCCAAGCGCCTGTCACCGCGGGCAAGCACGCCCTCCATAAAGCTGGTGGCGGAATCGTGCCAGCTTATGCTTATTTTGCGGTTTCGGTTGGCGGTTTTCAAAAGCTGCTGTCGGCGTTCGGTTTCCTCACGCGGTATTTGCGGCTCAAATTGGAAAGGCGTAAAGGGCTTAGGCACAAAGGTTGAAACGCTCACCGAAACCGAAACGGATTTCCCGCGCGGCTTGGTAGGCAGCGAATAATAAAGATCCACAATCTTTTGGGCAAGCTCCACTATGCCGGTTAAATCCTCATCCCGCTCGGTGGGGAGTCCCAGCATAAAGTAAAGCTTTACGGCGGTGTAGCCGCCCTCAAAGGCGGTGCGGCAGGTGCGAAGAATTTCATCCTCGGTAACGTTTTTGTTTATAACATCGCGCAAACGCTGTGTTCCCGCCTCGGGTGCAAAGGTGAGCCCGCTTTTTCTTATATGGTTGGTTTTTTCAAGCAGCTCCTTTGAAAAATTATCAATTCTCAGGGATGGCAGTGAAAGGCTTATATTGCGCGGCTCGGTCCATTCAAGCAGCTTTTCGAGCATAGGCTCAAGGCAGGTATAGTCGCTTGTGCTAAGGGATGAAATCGAAATTTCGTCATACCCGGTGTTTTCGCATATCGCCTTTGCCTGACGGCTTACCGTATCAATGCTTTTTTCGCGCACGGGGCGGCAGATAAAGCCCGCCTGACAAAAGCGGCAGCCGCGAATACATCCGCGAAAAATTTCCTGAACGGCACGGTCGTGCACAACCTCGATAAAGGGAACAACCGGCTTTTCGGGGTAGTAGCAGGTATCAAGATTTTTTATTATTCTCTTGCGAATTTCAGCGGGTGCGCCGTCCTTGGGGGTTATTGCACGCACGGTGCCGTCCTCATTATATGAAATCTCGTAAAGCGAGGGAACATAAACCCCCTCGATTTGTGCGGCGGCACGAAGAAAATCGCGCTTACTGCCGCCCGAGGCCTTGAATTTTTTGTAAAGGTCTATAACCTCAAGGTCAACCTCCTCGCCCTCGCCCAAAAAGAAAAGGTCCACAAAATCGGCAAGCGGCTCGGCATTGCTGCAGCAGGGGCCGCCCGCAACAACAAGGGGAGAAAGGCCCACGCGCTCGGATGCACGCAGCGGCACCTGCGCAAGCTCCAGCATATTAAGCACGTTTGTGTAGGACATTTCATACTGCAGCGTAAAGCCTATAAAATCAAAATCCTTTATGCTGTCCCTGCTTTCAAGCGCAAAAAGCGGTATGTTTTTTTCACGCATAAGCGCTTCAAAATCCGCCGCCGGTGCAAAAACGCGCTCGCACCAAATATCCTCACGCTCGTTGAATTGCGAATAAAGTATTTTAATCCCTAAGTGGGACATTCCTATTTCATATGTATCCGGAAAGCAAAAAGCAAAGCGAACATCTACGCTTTCCTTATCCTTTACAACGCTGTTGATTTCTCCGCCCGAGTACCTGCCCGGCTTTTGCACCGAGAGCAGCAGTCTTTCAAATTCCTTTTCTTCCATTTTTTGAAGCTCCGTAATTCATAATTTTTGTTTTGCAAGGCTTACAGTTGCAAGGTAAAGTGCCGTTATAAAAAGAGATATGTTAAATTTGCCGCGCAGGCACAGCATTACGGCCGCAAAAAGAGCCGCACCCGCAATAAAAAGCCCCGTTATGCGCACTGCAAGAGCCGCCGCCGACGGGGCTTTGCGGGCGGACAGCAGCAAATAAAGCACCGTGCCGCCGTCAAGCCCCGCAACCGGCAAAAGATTGTAGGCACAAATAAGCAGGCTCACAAGTGCGCACACAAGGGAATATTCACTGCCCGAAAGGCGGTAATTCACAAAAAGGCATAAAAACAAAAGCAAATTAACCGCCGGCCCCGCAAGGGCTACGGCAATTTCGCTTTTGCGTGAGCAATAAAGCCGTGCCGTGATTTCAACCGCGGCGGGCACAAGCCTTACCCGTATCGGCGGGCAGCCGAGCAGCCACATAACCGCCAAGTGACCTGTTTCATGCATTGCGGCCGCAAGCAGCAGAGGAAGAATAATGCCCGTTTTGTCTGCGGCAAGCATAGCGGTAAGCATGGCGGCAAACAAAAACGAAACATAAAATTCCGTGCCGAAAAGCCTAAAGCGCATTTTCTTTTTCGCCTGTGATTTCCGAAATATCGGTTTCGGCGCAAACCGCCGTAAGATAAAACCGCTTGACCTCGGCATAGTAATCGGTGAAAAAATATTTAAGAACCGTAACAGATAAAAGCAGCATCAGGGTTACGGCCGCCTCGGCAATTATTATGCCCGCCGCACCCGAACGCGGCGAAGGGTTGTTTTCTTCCATAGTGTGCACTCCCAAAACGGACTTTATATGATAATTATATTATCCGTTTGGGGAGATAATGCCGCTAAATCAAATAAAGCCCCGATTCCAAAAGGGCAAAGCGGTAATCGCCCACCCTGACATATTGCTTCACGGGCTCATCGAAGGCTTCGTCCTTAAAAACGGCGTAGCTGTTCAAATCCACCTTAATAAGCTCGTTTGAGCCGCTGTTGCTCACGGTAATTCCGCCGTCCTCGGCAAAAATTCCCACAGGACGGTTAAAGGGGGATTTGCTGCCGCCTATTCGCAGCTCCTCACGCATAGTGGAAAGATTATAGCGCACAAGCGCGTTACACTCGGGGAAGCTCGCCCAAAGGGCGTTTTTAATCAAAGCAATATCCCCTGCGGCACCTCCGCGGTAGACAAGCTCGCCCGTCCAAACGGGAGCGGCGGCATTATCTGTGAGGCGGGCGGTGCCGTCGCTTTCAAGCAAAAACACCTTGCCGCCCGGCAGCACTATTGCCCTTGCGGTTATATAATTCTCGCAAAGGGCTGCAACCGCCCTGTAATTGCTGCCGAATTTCGTGAGCATATATATATTCTTGGCAACATCGGTAAAGCGGCCGTTTTCAAAGGAAAGCATTTTGTAGGAAACCACCGTGCTTTCCTCTATAACCTCCTTACAGTAGGAGAACAGTATCCCATCCGAAAGGGGCAGAACATCATACACTGTGCCGGAAAATATTTTTTTCAAGTTTTTCACTTCCGTTAAAGCTTTATTTCGCCTGCTTCAAGCATTTTTTGGGCCGCAAGCAGCACGCCTGCGTGTGCGCTGTGGAAATTGAGCCCGCCCTGCATCCATGCGGCATACGGCGGGCGCAGGGGGCCGTCGGCCGAAAGCTCAATTGAAGCACCCATTGTAAAGGCGCCTGCCGCCATTATAACCTGATCGTCGTAGCCGGGCATATCCCACGGCTCGGGCACCAAAAACGAATCCACCGGGGCACCGCTTTGCATACCGCGGCAAAAGGCAATAAGCCCCTCGGCCGTGCCGAGAGTTATGCACTGTATTATATCGCCGCGCTTTTGGTAAGCCCCCGGTGTTACGGGGAAGCCCAGCCTTTCAAAAAGGGCGGCCGCGAAAACTGCCGTTTTTAAAGCCTCGCCCACAACGTGCGGTGCCGAGAAAAGCCCCATATAAAGCTCACGGCTGTGGCCGAGTGTGGCACCCGCCTCACGCCCGACACCGGGGCAGGTGAGCCTTGCGGCGCACTTTTCAACCAAATCGTGACGGCCTGCAATGTAGCCGCCCGTGGGGGCTATTCCGCCGCCCGGGTTTTTAATAAGCGAGCCCGCGATAATGTCCGCCCCGACCGCGCACGGCTCGGTCTTCTCGGTAAATTCACCGTAGCAGTTATCCACCATTATAATGCTTTCGGGTGAAGCCTCACGCACTATGTCGCAAAGCTCGCCTATTTCCTCCACGGTTAAGCTCGGGCGCAGACTGTAGCCGCGCGAACGCTGAATATAGGCCATTTTGCACTTGCCCGATAAAAGCGCCGCTTTTATTGCCGCCTTGTTCGGTAGGCCGTTCTCATCAAGCGGAACCTCACGGTATTCAACACCGAAATCCGCAAGCGAGCCGTCGGTTTTTTCATCTATCCCGAAAACGCCCGTAATGGTATCGTAGGGTCTGCCCGTAAGTGACAAAACCGTATCGCCCGGGCGCAAAAGCCCGAAAAGAGCCACAGTAAGCGTGTGTGTACCCGAAACGAAATTGTGGCGTATAAGCGCATCCTCCGCACCGAAGGCATCGGCCGCAACGCACTCCAAAATTTCGCGGCCGCGGTCATTGTAGCCGTAGCCCGTGGAGCCCGAAAAATAAGCCTCGCTCACGCCGTTTTTAATAAATGCCGAAAGCATTTTAAGCTGATTGTGCTCGGTTATTCCGTCTATTTTTTCAAACAGCGGCTTGATTTCGTCAAGTATTTCCCCGTCAAGCGAAAGCAAACGCCCGTCAATATCAAAAAAATTGTTTATGCTCATATTCCTTTAACAAAGCCTACCTTGTATGTTTTTTTAAATCCGTGCTTTTCGTAGAAGCCCACAAGCTCGGGGCGGCAGCAAAGCAGAAGCCTTCTTCCGCCGGTTTTTGCCGCAATCGCCCGAAGTGCCTGCCCGCCGAAGCCGCGTTCAAGGCTTGCAAGCCCAGAAAGCATGGCACTGTTGCCCGTTTTAAAGGTAACGGCGGCGCATTTCCCTTTAATCCCGTAGGTATCGGCACAGCCGCGATTTAACCGTCGGCACAAATCCACTGCAAAATGCGGGTAATCGGGCACATCAAGCCCCGCCGCGGCGAAAATCGCATATATATCCCCACTTGAAAGCTCATCACCCTGCGGTACCGCCTCAAATTTGGCTTCGGTAAGCATAACCTCGGCGGTCTCACTCGGTTGCAGGCCTATTGCCCGCAGTGTCTCCGTGCTTGAAAAAAGCAGGGCGGGGGAAAGCATATTTATAAATTCTCTAAGCTCATCCGCGTCACCGCCGCGGCGGTAAAGGGTCATAACCCCGTCGGACAGGCTTATAAGCGTGCCGCTGCCGCTCTGCTTCCAAAACAGCACGTCCCTATCGTCACGGTAGCTGTCAAACAGGCAGCTTATTCGCAGGTGCTCGGCATTTGTGCCGTCTGCCTGCGGTATGCTGTGCGTTAAGCTTATCACTTGATTTCCCCACTGCAAATGCCGTTCAGCATATATTCGGCAAGGGCCAGTGCTTTTTCAATGTCGCCCTTATCCGCCACAGAAGCCGGCGAGTGAATGTACCTGCACGGAACGGAAATTGCAAGCGTGCGAACGCCGCCGCGGCTTGTGTGAATGGCACCCGAGTTGTTTCCGCCCGCAACCGCCGCCTTTACCTGGCAGCAAATCCCGCTGTTCAGGGCGGCCGTGTAGTAGTCGCGGTCGTAAACGGTTGATCTGTCCATAAACGAGATTGCGGGGCCGCGTCCGAGTGCGCAAACGCGCTTTTCCTCGGGTACACCTGCAATATCGGCCGCGGTTGTGCCCTCAAGCACAAGTGCGGCATCGGGCGAGACGGTGTAGGCGGCGGCCGCAGCACCACGCAGGCCTACCTCCTCTTGAACAGAGAAAACCGCATAAAAATCATATTCGGCTTCCCTTTTCAAAAGATTTATAAGTATGGCACAGCCAATTCTGTCATCAAGTGCTTTTGAGATTATTTTTTCCCCCTGCAGGTGAAAGTCTCCGCATATCACGGCACGGTCACCGGGGTTCACCGCTTTCAAGGCCTCATCACGTGTGGAGGCGCCTATATCAATATAAAGTGATGAGGGCTGCGGCAGTTTTTTTCGCTCCTCGGGTGCGGTTAAATGAATCGGCTTTGCGCAAATCACGCCCGCTTTTCCGTTAATGCGAACCCGCCTGAGCATAAGCACAGAGGTATCTATTCCCCCGACGGCCGAAAATTTGAGCAGCCCGTCGCCCGTAATATCGGTTATTATAAGCCCCACCTCATCCATATGCGCATCGAGCATAACACGCTTCAGGGGGCGTTTTTTGCCCTTTTTAAAGGCAATAATATTTCCGAGCGGGTCCACACTGTATTCGCAGTGACCGCCTATTTGCTCCGCAATAAAATCGCGAACGGCACATTCTTCACCCGATACCGCATCAAGGGTGCACAGCTTTTCCAAAAGCTCAAGCATTTGCAAGACCTCCCGAAAGTATATATTCGGCCAAAAGCCGTGCGGCAGCCTCAATATCCGCAAGACAGACCGCTTCAACCTCACTGTGCATATTTCTGAGGGGTATGGAAACGGTGGCCGTGCGGCAGCCGCCCTTTGCGGTGGAAAGCACATCCGCATTTGTGCCGGTTTTGCCGCCCATAACCTCGGCCCCGTGCTTAATGCCGTGCTTTTCGGCGGTAGCGCAAAGTGCCCTTGAAAGGTCGCCGTCAAGCACGGGGGAAAAGCCTATCATGGCACCCTCGCCGAGCTTTTTACATTCCTCCGCGGGTATTCCCGGGCCGTCACCGAAGGTCACGTCCACAACCAGCGCTTCATCAGGGTGCAACCCGTATGAGGCGGCCGCGGCTCCGCGCAGACCGAGCTCCTCCGCATCACTTAACAAAAACACAACCCCGCAGGGCAGTGTCTTTCCCGACAGAAGTTCGGCCGTTTTAATAAGGCAGGCAACACCCGCACGGTTATCAAAGGAGCAGCCGGTTACAAGGCCGCCCATTTCCGCGGGCTCTGCCGTAAAGGTTACGTAATCCCCGGGGGAAACAAGCTCACGCGCGGCGGCGCCTAAGCAGGTATCAAGCTTTATTTCGGAAATATCGGAATATTCCGTCTCACCGCTTGAAAGGTGCGGCGGGGTACTGCAAAACACCGCCGTGATTTCTTTCTTGCCGTGCACCGTCACGGTTCTTGCGGGCAGTGCGCGCAAATCGATTCCCCCACAGGGGGCAACCGTTAAAAAGCCGTCACCGTCAACCTCGGTCACGGTAAAAGCCACCTGATCTATGTGGGCATCAAGCAAAACGGTGTATTCGCTTTGCCCGCTTAATTTGCCTATCACCGAGCCGCCCTGCATTTCAACCTCGGCAAAGGGTCTTAGGCACTCGGCGGCAAGCTCGGCGGCCGAGTGAATATTGCCTACGGAAGCCCTGCGGGAAAGCTCAAATAAAATATCCCTTGTGTTTATCACAGCTTATTCACCAGTTCCTTGTAAAAGCTTCCGCGTGCCGCAAAATTCGGGAAAGCATCAAAGCTGGCACAGGCGGGGCTGAGTGTCACAACATCGCCGCTCTCGGCATCTCTGTGGGCGGCGGCAACGGCGGCCGCCAAATTATCCACCCTTAATATTTGCGGTGAGCCCTTGTAATTTTCGTTTTCCCTTACGCACCTTTCTATTTTCTCGGCAGTGTCGCCGCAAAGGTACAGCTTTTTAACCTTTTCTATTATATAAGGCACCATAGGCTCAAAGGGAATGTGCTTATCATAGCCGCCCGCAATAAGCAAAACCGGCTTGTCAAAGGCCTTAAGCCCGGCTATTGTTCTTGTGGGGCTTGAGGCTATGGAATCGTTGTAATACTTAACGCCGTCAACCTCGCGCACAAATTCTATGCGGTGCTCAACGCCCTTAAATTCGTGTGCCACCTTGCGTATTGTATCAACGCCCACATATCCCCAAACCGCCGAAATTGCGGTGAGATAGTTCGCAACGTTGTGATCGCCCAAAACGGCAATCTCGCTCTTGTGCATAATCGGCACGTCAATACCTCTGTAGGCCATATGAATGTTTCCATCCGTATCAAGCCAGGCGCCGTTTTTAAGCGGCTGCTCCATACTGAAATAAAGCGACTGACCCCGCACAAACTTTTTAAAGCCGTAGGTTATTTCGTTGTCACGGTTTAAAACGGTGCGTGAAAACGCATTTTGGTGAAGAAGAATATTTTTCTTCGCCTCAACATATTCGTCCATATCCTTGTGAATGTCAAGATGATTCGGTGCAATGTTGGTTACAACCGCAATATCGGGGCTTTTTCTCATAGAAATCAACTGAAATGAGGAAAGCTCCGCCACAACATAATCCTCCGGCTCAATTTCTTCGATTTGCGGCAAGAGGGGCTGACCGATGTTTCCGCCCAGATGCACGGTTTTACCCTCGGCCTTCAGCATTTCCGCAATAAGTGTCGTTGTGGTTGTTTTCCCGTCGGAGCCCGTCACGGCGAAAACCGTTGCGGGGCAGAGGTCGAAAAATACCTCCATTTCGCTTGTAACGGCAATTCCCTTTTTGCGCGCCGCCTCAAGCTCGGGCAGGTTAAAGCTCATTCCCGGTGTGCGGAAAATAATGTCAACCTCCAAATTTTCAAGGTAGCCCTCGCCCAGTCTCAGTCCGGCACCCGCCGCCTCAAGCTCATCGGCCACCGCGCCTATCTGCTCACGGGTGCGGCGGTCACAGGCATAAACCACGGCGCCCCGCTTTAAAAAATTCATTATCAGCGGAGTGTTGCTTATGCCGATTCCGCACATTGCAACCCTTTTGCCGCCTATATGCTCGAAAAATTGCTTACAATCCATATTCGGTCTCCATTCCGCCGCCGTAGCGGCTTCAGCTTTATCGATCTCAACAGGTCATATACACTATTATACTTAATCGGCCGAAAAATATCAACACATACCGACCTTATTTTTCAAAATATTTTCAAATATTAAACCGTGCGGTAACAAATTTGATACCGTTTGTAACCGAATTGTTTTTGTAATTGCCGCAAAATTTGTGTATAATCATAAAAGAAAAGGAAACGGAGGCGGTTGTTATGAAAATTAAGGCTTTGAATTTTGCGGCCCTTGCTGCGGTGCTTTTAATTTCCTGTGCCTCGCTTTCCGTAAGGCCCGCCGCCACGGCTCCCGCGGTAACTGCCGCCGCTGTATCTTCGGCGGTTGATAAATCGGCGGTTTTAAGCGCCCGCTTTTTGAATATGCTCAACCACAGCACGGCTTATGATTCCGCACTTGACAGTGTAGCCGAGCTTGTGCTCTCGGCACAGGCCGCTCTGCTTCAAAACGGCGGGAATTATGAAAGCTTTATTCCCGAAGCCGAGCTTAATGCCTATCTCTTTTCAATGTACGGTGTTGAGGGTGCCGATTACGGCGCGGTAACAAGCGGCTTTCCCCAAAAAGAGGGCTTTGTCTATATCGTCCCGCGCGGCTTTTCGGTTTACAGGCATTCTTCCCCCGCCATAGCCGTAAATGAGGACGGCAGCTATACCGTCACCACCGAGGTTGAAATCACCACGCACGACAGCGGCACCGAATATGCAACGGCAAAAACGCTTTTTGTGCAGAATCCCGCATCGGCTTTCGGGTTTAATATAATTTCTTCCGAATTAACCCCCGCCGCATCTGACGCCGATTTTGCGGTGCTTTAAAATCCAATATCTTAAAAATCTTAAACCCCCCTATAAAAAGGCCTCAACCTTTTTATAGGGGCTTTTCAGTATGTGGGGTGATTTGTTTTTTGCATTGCGGGTTTGGGAATTCTTACGCCTTGCAATGTGACGATATGTCACACAGTGACATCTTATCTTCCCTTGTGTAAAAGGGTGCGGGTCTCCGGTTGATACCTCTGCCAACGGCAGGAGCAGCGACCGAGGCGGCAGCCGAGACGTGTCGCGGCCTTGGCCGTGACGGAGGGATTGTAATGCCGTCAAAATCACTTAAGTAAAACAATACCGACGGGCTTTACACCCGTCGGTATTGTTTAAATAAATGAAAATCAAGCTAATTTGAAATACCGAGCAGCAGCTTTTTCAAGAGGGTTAAATCAAGCGAATCTATGCCGCCGCTGTCGTTCATATCGGTAGCCGCCTTGTTTTCGGGCTTGCAGTCGGCAGTGCCCGAGGTGTACTTTTTAATCCTCACAAGATCAAGAATATCTACCGCACCGTCACCGTTGGCATCGCCCGGGAGTGCCCAAATTGCCGTAAGGGTCATATTGGTTTTAGCTGTGGAACGGAAATCAAAATATAAATTACCTCTGCTCCAGTAGGCCAATTTATAACCGCTCCTTGTTGGGGCTGCGGGTGCGAGCATTTTTTCGGATACAACATTAACAAACACCTGAGGCAAAACACTGCTGCCGCCGTTGGAATTGTAATTCACGGTGAACTTTTTACCGGTTACACTTGCTTTGTCGCCATTGTCAATAATTCCGCCGTAGAAGCTGCCGCCGGTAATTTTTGCCGAATTTTCAACCGCCGCAAAATATCTGCCGCCGTTTATCGTTCCAAAGGTGTTATTCACGGTCCCCCTAAAGCTTGTGGGTGTTCCGCCGTTTGAAACGATTGAAGCCGATGCATTTGAAATCGAAACCGTGCCCGTAACCGTACCGCCGTTGGCATAAAGCATGGTGCTCGAAATGCTCTCACCGCAGGAAATTTCAATTTCAAACCCGTCAATAATACCGCCCTCGGGCAACGACGTGCCGATGTGTGCGGCCTCGGGGTTACTGTCGGAAAGGATAATGTCCCCGTTTTGAATTTTCATAGACAGGCAATCTCTGTTACTGCCGCCGCTTAAAATGTGCCCGTTAAGGTCAAAATACTTTGTGCCCGCACCGAATACCACATCACTGTCAAGTGCAATATCCGCACCGAGCACTATGCTGTAATCCCCCACTTCAACGGCTGACTTAAGCTCGGCGGCAGTCGAAACCGTAACCTCCCAAGTGGGGTAAAGCGTTGTGTTTTCGGAAATTTCATTTGCTTCAAAATCGAAAGCCCCACCGTCGTCTGTTGACCAGCATATGAAGGTTCGATCCGCCGCTGTCGGAATATTTTCCGGCTCAATCGCCTTATACGAATCCACACCCACAAATATCTGCTTTGAAATATTGCCTTGTGCGCCGGTCAAATCAAAGCTCACGGTAATTACCTTGCTATTTGGATCTATGCGGCTTTCATCCGTCAAACCGCCGTAGAAAATGCCCTTTGTTATATATTTATTGCTGTTCTTGTGAATAGTAACGGTTTTAAGATATATACCGCCGTCTATATTGGAATATGCCTTTACCTGCCCCGCAAACACCGTTACGGTGTCGGCGGTGTTTTTAATATAGCTTTGGTTTGTGCTCTTAAGCTCCGTCTCCCCGAGAACAGTGCCGCCGTTGGCATAAATCGTGCTGCTGGGCCAGTCCATGGGGTCATCGCCCGATGACGTTGCATAAATATAGACTTCTTCGCCTATAATTCCGCCGCGCGGAAGTGACAAATCACTGTGCGTGGATGTGGGGCGGCTGTCGATTAATACAAGGTCGGCATTAAGCAGCTTTATTTCAAAGTCGCCCGTAAGCACATAACCGTTAAGGTCGAGTGTGGTGCAGGTGCGGTTGGATGCTGCCGTGGTAGCGGCGGCCTCAAAATCAAGGTTTTCGGTTACATTAATATCGCTTTCCAGCACAATGTTTGTTACTCTGTTTTGAATCGCCCACACAAGCTCTTGTGAGGTTTGCACCTTGTATTTCCACTTGGGGGTTACCGTAAGCGATATTGAAGCCTCGCTTTCGTCCTCGATAATATCGCCGAATTTTGTGTCTGCGGTTATATCAACGAGAGTATGCTTATCTTTAAAATACTTAAGGCCCAAATACTCAAGCGTGCGCCCGCTGTCTGTGTAGGTGGGCTGAGTAAGCTTACTTAAAACGGACGTGTCCCAATTGCCGGTTACGGTTACCGTTTTGCTGTCCGCAGGGGCATTGTAGGTAATGCTTATTGTGTAAACCTTTTTCTCCCACGCAGGGTACAGCACCACATCCTTTTCCTCTTTATAGCTCGCCCCGAGGTCATATTTCTTGGCCCCGTTCTCACTTTCGGCCCAGCCGACCTGAGTGTAGGCAGGGCGGGTAAATATTGCTCCCTTAAGCTGTAAATCGGTGCCCTTGTTCTTGTTTGCGGTTTGCTCGGTGCCTGTACCGTCGGTGCCCGGCTTGTAGGTTACCGTGAATATATTTTTCTCCCACACAGGGTACAGCGTAATCTCCTTTTCGGTGGTATAGCTTGCACTCAAATTATAAGCCTTGGCGCCGCCTTCTGTCAGCGACCAGCCTATTTGCCTGTAGCTGGGGCGGGTAAATATTGCACCGTCAAGCGTTAATGCCGTGCCCGTGGTTTTGTATACCGTTTTGCTGCTTCCGGTTCCGTTTGTGCCCGGCTTGTAGGTTACGGGGTACTTCGGTGTTACAAGCACCGGTGTGCTTGCATAATCGGTTGCTTTTTCGCCGTTAATATCCTCCGCAACAATGTAAATATAATAATCCTTGCAGGGAACCTTGGCGGAAAATTCAGTAGGTATGCTGAAGTTTACCGTGCCGGTTTTTTGTGAGGTCACGGTTGCAAGCGTGGCGTAATACTTCATTACCGCGCCGTTTGTGTTGCCTGCGGTATACGGCTTGTCAAGTATCATAACCGAAAGCTGTGTTGCATCATTCCCCGTAACCTTATAAGGTATGCTGACCGTGTTGCCTGTTTTCACCGCATTGCCGTTGACAGCGGCCGTAAGCGCGGTATTCACAAGGGAAAGCTTGTAATATGCGGGATTGGTGGCCGTATCATAAGCCGTTACATCGCCGGAAACGTTTTTGGTGAAAAGCACCGACGAAAGCTTGATATTAAGCGCGGGACTGATACCTGGATTATCACCCACCAAAGCATATCCTCGCATACCGGAACTATGAGTTGTAAGGCGAAATGAATCTTTATAAACATATTCACCTTTATCGTTCTGAGATGCATTCCTCGTCCTTGTGAGTGCAGTTTTGCCCACATAGGCATTTGCTTTAAATCCGTATTTCAGGGCAGAGTATTCTTGATAATCGAGAATAAATATTTTTTCACCGTTGAGCGCCACCGAAAGGTGAGCGTCTGTTGTGGATTGGCTCTTTTTTGAGGCATTGATGGCCGACTGCTCCTGCGAAGTAAAGCTTTTCGTTAAAAAATCACCGTTTAAATCGCTTCTGATACTACTTTCGGACCAAACAACACTATCAACTTGCTTTGTAAACAAAACACCGGAGTGTTCGAGAAGCATTGTAGGTGTGTTTGTGCCCTCACTGAATTCCGTGGTGCTTTTTGAAAGTATTCTGAAATCAATGGGATTGTTGTTGTAAGTGCCGAAATAAATTCGTTGCCATTGATGGCCGTCGCTTACGGGGTTCAGTATTGCAGCGGTACCGAGGGATATCGCTTTGCCGCCCGAGGGTGTATACCAGCCGTTTGATGCTTCCGCCGCAGAAGCACAAAAGGGCAACCCGCAAAACAGGATGCACAGGGCAAGTAAAAAGCTTGTCAATTTTTTCATAATTTCGTCCTCCAAAGCGTAAGCTGTAATTTGAGACTGTCACACCAAACAAACGGTGCTTAATCGTTCGTTAACATTATATATTGCTTTGGTGAAAAAGTAAAGTGTTTTGTGCAAATTTCCCCGAAAAATATTTAAGTCACTTAAAAGTCTTTTGGCGTTACACATAATTGCCGAGATTTTGTCCTGTTTTAGGGTGGCTTTGCAAATTTAAAAATCACCCGATATGCTGTGAAGATTTATACGCACAAACAATATTCATTCTCGTAGGGTTTGGGCTTGCCCCCGCCGTTTTGCTTGTGGCAGCCTTATTTTTTTAAAATCGGTTATATGATAAATGCTTTGGTTTTTCGGCGGGAGCAAGCCCCCGCCCTACGATGTTATTAGATGTCACGCAGTGACATTTTCCCCGCACCGCGGGGACATTTGCCCTAAAGGCTTGGAGGCCTTTATTGGTCTGTGCTTCTCTGCCTCCCTCTGATGAGGGAGGTGGATTTGCCGTAAGGCAAAGACGGAGGGAGAGATAAACCAAAACAACATCAAAGCCTAATCCTTTCTCTCTCTCAGTCTCGCTTCGTCGTCCGCAGGACGCGCTCGCAACCTCACCCGTCATGAGGGAGCCTTGATTGTTTCGTGCTAGCCTTAAATTACGTTCGTAGGGACAGGCGTCCTCGACTGTCCGAAGCGCTTTTTTAATAGATACCGCCGTTCGGCACCGATTGTTCACCCGAATTTACAGGCATACCGAAAACCGCCCCACCGAAATTCGGTGGGGCGGTTTTGAATTTTAGCACACACATCATCCGCGCATAGTCTCTGCGCGAGAAAAATGTGAGTACTAAAGCTACGGCAGTCAGCCGTCAATCATATTAACTCGATAATTGCCATTTCGGCAGCATCGCCGCGGCGCGGGCCGGTTTTCACAATGCGTGTGTAACCGCCGTTTACCTCAGAATACTTGGGAGCAATTTCGTTGTAGAGCTTTGCAACAACGTCCTCCTTTGTAATGAACGCCAAAGCCTGACGCTTGCTGTTAAGGCTGTTATCCTTAGCGAGTGTAATATACTTCTCTGCCATTGCTCTGACTTCCTTAGCACGGGTAACGGTGGTCTCAATTCTGCCGTTTTCAAGCAGATAAGTAACCATTGCCCTGAGCATAGCAGTTCTGTGGTCGCTGGTTCTTCCGAGTTTACGGGTACCTGGCATTTCCATTCACTCCTTATTGCAGCTTAAAGCTGCGGTTTTGCTTTATTCGTCGTCGTTCTTAAGGGTGAAGCCGAAGGAATTCAGCTTTGCAATGACCTCTTCAAGCGACTTGCGGCCGAGGTTTCTCACCTTCATCATATCCTCCTCGGATTTGCCGATAAGATCCTCCACCGTGTTTATACCTGCGCGCTTCAGGCAGTTGAAGCTGCGAACAGATAAATCCAGCTCGTCGATCGTAAGATCGAGAACCTTTTCCTTCTCGTCCTCGGTTTTTTCGGCCATAATGCTCTCGGTTTCACTAACGCCCTCGGTAAGATCGAGGAACAGCTCAAGATGCTCAATAAGCACCTTTGCCGACATGGAAATAGCCTCATTTGCCCAAATTGAGCCGTCGGTCCAAATTTCCATGGTAAGCTTGCCCTTATCGGTAACATTACCCACACGGGTATTATCCACCTTAAAGTTCACCTTAAGCACAGGCGTATAAATAGAGTCTACGGGAATTACGCCGATCACGTTCTGTGCCGGTCTGTTTTGCTCAGCCGGAACATAGCCTCTGCCCTTATCGAGTGTAAGCTCCATATTAAGCTTTGCACCCGCATCAAGTGTGGCTATATAAAGCTCGGGATTTAAAATCTCAACCTCGGAATCGGCCTTTATCGAAGCACCGGTAACCACGCAGGGTCCCTCGGCTTCAATGTAAATCTTCTTTGCCGTATCGGCATGGAGCTTTGCAATCAAACCCTTAATGTTGAGAATGATTTCTGTTACATCCTCTTTAACACCGGGAATGGTGGAAAACTCATGCACAACACCGTCGATTTTAACGGAGGTAACGGCAACACCGGGAAGTATTGAAAGCAAAACGCGCCTCATACTGTTGCCGAGCGTTGTGGCATAGCCTCTTTCAAGGGGTTCCATAACAAATCTGCCGTATTTACCGTCCGCCGTGAGCTCGGCGGTATCTATTCTGGGCTTTTCAATTTCTATCATTTAAAAGCTCCGTTTCTCCGCACCTGAAATCTGATTACGCAAACGCCCGGCACGGTGAGCGCTGCGGCTGATACACAGTTATTACTTAGAATAGAATTCGACAATAAGCTGCTCATCAACGGGAGCTTCAATCTGTTCTCTTGTGGGGAGAGCGATTATTTTTGCCGAAAGGCTGTTGCGATCAACATCAATCCACTCGGGAACGGGTCTTGCGCTGTTAGCCTCTACAACTGCTTTAAGCTTCTCGCTTGCGCGGCTTTTCTCGCAGATAGTAACAACATCGCCGGCCTTTAAAAGGTAGGAAGCAATGTCAACACGCTTACCGTTTACCTCATAGTGACCGTGGCCCACAAGCTGGCGTGCCTCGGCTCTTGATGAAGCAAAGCCTACTCTGTAAACAACATTATCAAGGCGGCTTTCGAGTATTCTCAAAAGATTATCGCCGGTAATGCCCTGCTTTCTTTCAGCAATTTCAAAATAATGATGGAACTGATTTTCCTGGACACCGTAGAAACGTCTTGCGGTCTGCTTAGCGCGAAGCTGCAAGCCGTATTCGGACGCTTTCTTTCTGCCCTGTCCGTGCTGACCGGGAGCATAACCCCTCAGTCCTACCGAGCATTTCTCGGAATAGCAGCGCTCACCCTTGAGGAAAAGCTTTTGACCCTCGCGGCGGCAAAGTCTGCAAACTGCACCGGTATATCTTGCCATCTGTTACACCTCCAAAATTTTAGCTGCAATTTTAAAAATTGCAAATTTGTTTTAAAAGAATTATACGCGTCTTCTCTTGGGAGGACGGCAACCGTTGTGCGGAATCGGAGTAACGTCTTTAATCATACTTACTTCGAGACCGGCGGTTTGCAGTGCGCGGATAGCCGCTTCACGCCCTGCCCCGGGACCCTTAACGTACACTTCAACAGTCTTGAGACCGTGCTCCATAGCTGCCTTTGCGGCAGTCTCGGCCGCGCTCTGTGCGGCAAAGGGAGTAGACTTTCTTGAGCCTCTGAAACCTAATTCACCGGCAGAAGCCCAGGAGAGGGCGTTACCCTGCGTATCGGTGATGGTAACAATTGTGTTGTTGAAGGTAGACTGGATATGAGCTGAGCCACGTTCGATATTCTTTTTCTCACGGCGACGGCGTGTAGCTGTCGTCTTGCTCTTTGCAGTAGCCATATT